>JAIXUZ010000147.1 GCA_027483285.1 Bacteroidota bacterium | reverse complement strand
TACCTATCAAACCATACTCAACAGTCCACCAGTGCAGGTTGCGTATACGCGCCATCTCGCTGGGTTCGCCCATGTTGGCCGATACCTGTTCCAATCGCTGCTCGGCTTCCACAATCTCTTCTGCCGTAGCGTTAGGGAATTCTTTTATAATAGAAAGGTGCCTTACAGCCTCGTACAAATCATAATCTTGTGCAGATGAAAATGCTTTGCTGCCAATTTCACCAAACAGGCGAAGGTACTCAGCATACTCAGGGTCGGCAATAATGGGGGCGTGGCCTGCTGCTTCGTGAATAATATCTGGGGCCGGGGTGTATTGTATATGTTCCAGCTGCCTAATGTCGGCCGCTATCACCAGTATTTTGTAGGCCTGGAATTCCATAAATGCCGATGGGGGAATAAACCCGTCAACCGCAACAGCAGCCCAGCCTATCTCTTTTAAAATGCGGTTCATGCCGTACATTTGAGAGATATGGTCAATACCAATACCTGTTTTTTGAAGGCCCTCTACATAGCTGCCATGGGCTACCTTGCTTAGGTAGCAGTAATTTTGGCGCATAACATATCTCCATACCGCCTGGTCAATTGGCGTATAGTGGCTATAATCCTGATCCACAATAAACTGCTTTAAATGTGGAGGCAGTTTATCAATCACCTCGTTGTATTCAATCATCAAACGGTCCCGAGCATTTTCTTGTGCTAATTTATTAAATTTTGGCTTATACATAGCATTCATAGGGGGTTTTCTGTCAAATTGGTGCAATTTTTGCGTAACATTGTCAAAAGTAGTTTTGCATGCTTAAAAAAACATTGACATTTATCATACTTGTGGTTTTTGCCTCATCTGCTATGGCACAATTGCCAAAATATGATGACAGCGACAGCACGGGCACTACAAAACCCAACAAAGCCGAACCGCAAAAAAAGAAGTTTGTGCGCCCTAAGTGGTTTGACCATACCTATGTTGGTGGCGGACTGGGGCTTCAGTTTGGCACCTATACGGTTATAGACCTTTCGCCAATGGTTTGCTACGAGGTTGGCAAGGTTTTTATGGGCGGTATTGGCTTTACCTACCTTTACAACAGGGTGCGCCTTAGCAATGGTGCATCAAGCTATATTTTTGAAACTAATACCTACGGGGGCCGCGCTTTTGTGCGTCTGTTGCCTGCCCGTAACGTGTTTTCTAACGGCGATGCCTTTTTTGTGCATGGCGAGTATGAAGTGCTCAATTTGGAGGATTTTGCATCAAGTAGCGTAATTAAAAAACGGGTAAATGTGCCGGGCTATATTGCAGGCCTAGGCTACCAGCAGGCCATTGGCCGTAGGGCGTTTACCACCCTTTCGGTGCTATGGAATTTCAATGATGACCCCCGCTACCCGTTCAACAACCCATTATTCCGTTTTGGGTTTTTAATAGGCTTATAGTTGAAAAGTTAGTTCCGGGGCTGTTTTTATGCCTGTTTGTTTTGTAACTTTGGTTAACTGCCAAAGTATAACAGCCATGAAAAAATTGTACATACTACCCGCCCTTTGTTTCCTGGGCTTTTCAGCATACGCGCAAAACCTTATAAACGATGGGGGTACAATTAACATTGCCGCCGGGGCCACTATTTCCCTTACATCAAACTTTAACAACCTTAATGCCGGCGCGGTAAACAACCAGGGCATGTTAGAGTTGGCAGGCAATTTTACAGCTGCCGATGTAAGCAACCAAACAGGCAGTGGCACATACCGTTTTAATGGTACCAATAACCCGCAAACGTTAACTATTGGCACGGGCGAAATAAGCAGCATTGAACTGGATAACCCACTGGGTCTTGAGTTGCAGAGCGATGTTAACGGGGTAAATAGCCTTAATTTTATCAACGGGCATATTATATCAGGGCCTAATACCCTTACTATGAATACGGTTAATAACGCTGTTTTGGGCGCAAGCAATAACCGTTTTTTAGTTTGTGGCGATAATGGCTTGCTTAAATACAACAACGTTGGCACTGGCGATACTGCATTCTTCCCCATTGGCTACTCAATAGGCAACTACAACCCCGCATGGCTTCTTAATAGCGGTACCGAAGATAATTTTAGTGCACAGGTATTTAATAATGTTTTGCAAAATGGACTATCAGGTGCCCCTTTGGTAGATGATTACCTTGTAAACCGAACCTGGGATATTCAGGAAGATGTTGATGGTGGAAGCATTCCTGCCATTACCCTACAATGGAACCAGAGTCACCAACGCGCCAATTTTACAGGTGCTTCTGCTGGCATTGTAAACTACAGCGATATTAATAGCAGCTGGAACCTCTTACAAAACCTGGGTAACGTTACAGGTAACGAGCCTTTTACAATTAGCCGCTCTTATAGCCAACCACAATTAAACCTGGGGGCCTTTATTATTGGCCAAATTGGTAGCCCAACTGTAACCCCCGAAAGCGTTGGCGAAACCCTACCCGATGCAAATATGAGCTGCTCGCCAAACCCTGCTGCCGGCGGCAATATGATACAGGTTACAGCAAAAGCATTAGCAAACAAAGCCGTTAGCATTAATCTATACGACCTTGCAGGCCGCGTGGTAGCCAGCGATACTAAAACAGCATCGCCAAAAGGCAGCATGCCATTTGCCATTCCGCATTTAACACCGGGTATGTACTTGCTAAACCTAAGTGCGGACGAAGGCCGCTACAGTAGCAAGATTATAGTAGAGTAATTATCCCCACAGGTTAAAGGTTTCTTCGGCAAGGCCAAATGATATAGTCATGCCCTGACCCCCAACAGCATTTATTATGCGCAAATTATTTGCGGGCGCTAACCTGCAATAAATATCCCCGCCCATGTTTTTTAAATACTGGCCAGTCCATGTTTCTTTAACCTTAAAAGAGGCTATGTTAAGGTACTTATTGGCCCAATCAATTATAATATCGTTTATTTCTGTTTTTATTCCGGGGTCAAAGTCAAACTCATCATATTCGTGAGAGTCTCCAACAATAAGCTCTCTGTTATTATTTTCAACAGCCAGTATATGGATACCGTATTTTTTAAGTTCAGGGTAATGGGTTTCGTAAAACAATTTTAGTTTGCTAATAGAAGGGGTAATACCAAATGAACTGTAATGAAGCATAGAAATGCCCGATGCTATAGCTTCGTTAACATGCCAGGCAGGGTCTGTTATTTCCAGTTTCATTACCTGTAGCTTGCATTTTTTAAGCTTTAAATGGGTAAATGCCTCAGGGTAAAATTGGGTATAAGCTGTTCCGGTACATAGTATTATCCGTTCTGCATTAATTTGCCCTAAATTAGTCTCAATCACGCTGCCACTTACTTTTTGTACCGTGCAGTTGTACTTAAAGTCAACGCTGTATTTTTCTTTCAACCCCAATGCTATTTTTTGCAAAGCATCGGCAGGGTTTATGGTAGTTTCATCAGCACTAAATAAAGCCCCTGCAATGGTGTTATAGCTTAGGCTGCTTGTTGTGGCGAACTTTAAATCTTCTTTACTAATGAATTTTAGGCCGTTATAACCCAAGGCCCCGGCTTGCGAAATAAACTCATGCATTACTTTATTTTCCAGGTCAGACAGGCTTAAAACAAGCAACCCGTTGGGTTTAGACCAAAAAGAAAACTCCTTCGCAACATCTCTCCAAATAGCCTGGCTTTTCAGTGCCAATGCATAGTTCTCGCCGGGCAGTTGTGCCAATGGCAATTGTAGCCCAAAATTACGCACCGATGCGCCCAGCGGTTTGCTGTTCTGTTCTATTACAATGGTTTTTAATCCGCGCTTTGCGGCGGCATAAGCATGTGCCAGTCCATTTATCCCACCCCCTACAATGGCAATATCGTACCCTATCATCCTATTAATTACGTTATTAGAAAATTACAACCCGCTGTTTTTGCTATACTTGTATGGGGTATGTGTTTCTACCCTTTGCAAAAATACATCAAGGCATTTATCTAATGTAGCAGGGCCGGCATCAAATCCACCAAAACCCGTATAATTTTCATATTCTGCAATAAGCTGCTCTATGTTTACAACATCCTGGGCCATAAAATTAGCCAGCCCCTCGTTTTTATATTTTTCAGCAAGATACTCTTGCTCCGATTGCCCCGGTGTAGGAATAAAAGCTGCCTTTTGGGCTATTGCCGCCAGGTCCATTACGGTAGAATAACCAGAACGGCAAATAATGTATTTAGCATCCCTCATGGCACTATACATGCGCTCAGCATTTAAGTGGGCTACTTTTTTAAAGTTTTCGGTTATATCAACGCTCTCTTTTCCATCTTCGGTTTTGCCAACCACCATCAGTGTTTTATAAGGCAATTTTAAGGCTTGTTCTGTAAGCCTGTTTTCCAAAATAGTCCGCTGGGGTTCCGGTCCCGATATGCTTATTAGCAGGTCGTAGCTACCTGTTTCTTTTACTTCCTTTTCTTTCAATTCAGAAAACCGCGATAGTAAACCTAAATAGGTTGTGTTTTTGGGTATATGGTTAAAATGAGACAGGCTGCCCGAAAGGTTGTGTTCTCCTTCAAAATCAGGTATCCAGATAGCTTCAAACTTTTTCATGTAGCTAAGGTTAATCCAGTTTACCAAACGCTTAAAAACACCCCAACCCTTGGGCATTTCTAACTGCAACTGGTGCGATATAAATATACAGGGCACCTGCTTACTTGATAAGCCAAAACGGTTGTCTGATATAACTCCTTTTATTTTATAGCGCCCTATTATCTTTTTTAATTTACGATGCTCTTTGCCTGTTTGCCTAAATACTTCAGGGGCCATTTTAAACATGTGCCATCCCATTTTTCCTTTTTCCGGGTAATCAATTTCATAATTCGGGAAATAAATATGGGTAAGCTCCGGAAATTCTTTTTTTAACAAATGGTACGGCCTGTCTGATGCTGCAACTATTACTTCGTAACCTCTTTCTTTCAGCTTTTTTATTATTGGTATACACCTTGTTGCATGCCCCAAGCCCCAATTTAACGGGGCAACTAAAATTTTTTTTCTTTTGGCCATTTATATAATAAAGAAATTAATAATAACACTATTGTTAAGCTAATGTATTGTAATTAATAACTGCTGCTGTTTTTGTTTTATATGAATGTGATGAATTAAAAATAATATGATATTTGGTTTACATTTTAGCAACGTTATAGCAATATATATTTACTCTTATATAGCTGAATTGCAAGTGTTTTACTTTGTTTCAGGAGCTTTTACTACAAGCAAAAATTATTTACAAATTAATAATATGGTTTTCATAAAACGATAATCAGTAACAATATGTGTTTGATTTAATTATTTGGATATTTCGGCATGAAAAAAACGGCCCTTATATTCTTATTTACAATTAGTTGTTTGTTTGCTACTGCGCAAAAACATGAGTTGGGCTTTGAAGCTGGTGTAAACACATTTTCTTTTTTAAAATCAGGCCTAAATCAATATTATAAAAAATTAGCAGGCTTTCAGCAGGGGGTAAGCTATCAATACAATTTTAAAAAGCATAGTAGTATTGCAGCTTCCGTTTTGTACTTAAAAAAGGGGTACCGCTTTGTGGAAGAAGGCGAATATGGTTTACAAGCACCATATAACGATACAAAAACAAACTACCTGGCTATACCTGTTGCTTACAAGTTTTCTTTTTTAAAGGGCAAAATAAGGCCTTATCTTCAAATTGGTTTAATGCCTACTCTATTGTGCAATACTGTTGTTACTAAGTTTGATGGCTTTGATAATGATATGAGCCGCGGCCGTATGTATTTATTTACAAATAAGGCTTGGCATATGGATGTGTTTTCAGGCATTGGTGTAGATTGTAAAATGGGAAACCATTTTAAAGCTGATTTTAAATTTACTTATGCTTTTACCTATGCATTTGTTGATAAGCAGGCCACAGCAAGCAACATATTTACGCATACCGCCTTCCCTTTTCCAAACACCTATATGTATAGCATTGGCCTTAGGTACATATTTAACAAGCAGCCAAAAAAAAGTAGCTAATATTTGTTGCAATGTTAAATTGATGTAAAATATACTATTGTGCCTACTATTAGTTACCGCAACAATAGCAGAAAGTAATTTTATAGAAACATTCTGTTAACAATAATTTAACGCTGCATAACAATGCCGTAATCTTGCAATGCTGTTAAGTTGTTAGTATATAGATACTTTCGTGCGTTTTAAAAAAGGTAAAACGTGTCGAAGGTAAATAGTGCTTTTATATTATACCTATTCTTTAGCATTTGCAGTGCTTTTGGCCAAACCGGCTCGGTGTCGGGCAGGCTGGTTAGCAAAGGCGAATCGTTGCCCGGCGCTGTAGTAATAATTGAAGCTACTAAGCTAGGTACTACAACAGCTTTTGATGGTACATTTCAATTATTCAATATACCCATAGGCAAGCAAATAATAAAGGTAAGCTACCTTGGTTTCAAACCTTTGCAAAAAGAGGTGGTTATTACAGCAGGTACAACAACTCAGTTGCACGACATTGAGCTAGAACCCGATGCTAAAACGCTAAAAGAAGTATCGGTAACGGGTAGCTACAAAATTGGCAGCGAAGATAAAGCCATCAATATGGTTAAAACATCTTCGCATGTTGTATCAGTAATGTCTTCAGAGGCTATAGCTAAACTGCCATCTAAAACAGCTGCCGAAGCAGTAAAAAGGATAGCAGGAACATCAGTACAAAACGACAAAGGCGAGGGAAGCCTGGTATCATTAAGGGGTACGCCTATAGATTGGACAGCGACATTGGTAAACGGCGATAGGCTGCCAACATCTGACGAAGAAAATGCCAGCCGTGCTTTTGATTTTGAAGTATTACCCTCTGATTTTATAGATTATATTGTTGTTGCACGCACAGTAACACCCGACCAGGAATCGGATAATATTGGCGGGATTATTAATTTTTTAACCCGCTCTAATGTTGAGAAGAAGACGTTTAAAGTAAACATTGGAGGTGGTTATAACACCTTGGCCGGAAAGCCTTTAATGAATGCGGCTGTTACGTATGGCAACGTATCTAAAAACAAAAAATTCTCTTATGTGCTTGATGGTTCATACTACGGGCGCTACTATGGGGCACAAGCATACAAGGTAGTATATGCCAGTAATTTTAACCAGGGTATTGCCAGTTACGAACTTAAAGACTACTCGGGTATGCGCAATACCATTGGTGCCAATGCAGCATTTGAGTATAAGCCTAATGACAATGTAACCATTGGTGGCCGCTTTTTTTATGGCCGCTTAAGCGATGATAAAAACCAATATAAAACCCGTTTTAATTATAGCGATGGGTCGGGCGCAAGGTTAAGGCTGCAAAGCATAAGCGGTATGTTAATACGCCAGCTTTTTGGTGGCGATATTCATGGAGAATTTAAAGTAAACGATAAAATTACCGTAACAGCCAAAGTGGCTACATACCATAACAGTTTTAGGTATGGCAACCGCCCGTTTAAAAATAAAGACCCCCGAAACGGCTACTTTTTTACAGAGTTTATGAGTCCGCTGTTGTATTATAAAGATGTTGATTCTGTAGAATTTAATGGCGACCCTGTGGGGCCAAATACCGTTGCGCCAATTGTTACAAAATTATTAGGGGTAGATAATCCCTATGGCACTGGTGATAATTATAACAACATTCAACCCCAGCCCATAAACCCACAAAGCACAGACCCTTTGCAGGCTGGCGATTTTGAATTTTACCGTTCGTGGTCAGAGTTAAACGACACCTGGGAACGAGACCCTGTTGTTGCACGGGTAGACCTTAATTATGTTATAAATAACGATGTAAAACTACAATTTGGTTTTAAAGGCCGCTATAAAGAAGGTGGCAGGCTTGTAAGTTTATACGAGTGGAGGCAAAACGTGCCACTGCGACCACAACCCTACCTGCTTACCGATTTTAATACAGTACAATTAGACGAGCGGGGTGGGTTTTTAAGAGAGCTGGGCAGCCCCTATGCGGGTACCTTTTTCCCATTTCTGCCACAAGACCAATTATTGAATTTTGTGTCTAACCTTGGCGACACCCTAAAGCCATACGAAATGAACCCTGTAAATACAGAATACAGGTTTTGGGCAGGTAACCGCTATACGTATACCGAAGGAGTATATGCCGGTTATGGCATGGCTGACATTAGAATAGGCAAAGTACAGCTGGTAGCAGGCGCCCGCCTTGAATATACCAACCTGCAAGAACTTTCAGACACGCTGTTAGATTCACTGGCATTTGACCAGCCCACAGGCAATTATTACTACGTGCCTGAACAACGCCGCACCAGCCTTAAATATCTTTCCGTACTTCCATCAATAAACGCAACATGGACTATTAATGACAAGATGAACCTACGCAGTGCATTTTCTCGCACCATGCACAGGCCCAATTTTGCCGAAACCAAACCCGGCTCTGGTGCTTATTGTATAGACGACCTTGACCTTACCTATGGAAACTCCAGGCTTAAGCCAGCCTATTCATACAACTTTGACTTAACGTATGAGTATTTTTGGGGCAATAAGGGCATGTTTTCTGTTGGGGGCTACTATAAATATGTTGTAAACCATATATTTGCCATCACTACATCGTACGTTGATCAAATTGGTATTGTAGCCAAGCGTTACGATAATGCTAATCAATCATTCGTATATGGCTTTGAAGGGGCGTTTGTGCGCAAATTTAGTGGTTTGCCTGGCATCTTAAGTGGGTTTGGTTTAAATGCCAACCTAACCTATTCTTTGTCACGTATGCAGGCTCCGGGTCGCAGCAACAAACAGGCTATGACAGAGCAAACCCCGTTTTTGTATAATGTGGCTTTGTTTTATGAAAACGACCACCTGCAAGCCCGCATAGCATTTAACTATACTGGTGCTTATTTAAAAGACCTTAACCTGGCCACTGTAAAAGACCTTAATGGCAACTTGATATATATACATAATAATAGCGATTTCGATATTTTTAAAGGCCCTATGTATTCTCTTGATTTTGGAGGATCGTATACCTTTAAAAAACATTATACGGTTTATGTAGAACTAATGAACCTACTTGATTGGCCCGACCTAACTTACCGCGGGCAAAAAGAAAGGCCCATACGCACCGAATATTACCGCCAACGCGGACAAATTGGCTTTAAATATGATTTTTAAACACATACCTAAAATGAAATACAAATTTACCCTTTCAGCATTATTAATGGTTTTAGCCTTTTCGGTAAAGGCTTCTCAGCCACGTAAAGTTTTGGTTATTGGCATAGACGGTACCCGTTCTGATGCTTTACAACAAGCCAACACCCCTAACCTTGATGGCCTTTTAGCCAATGGCCTTCATACTTTTGATGCCTGGCATTGTGGCATTACTGTATCTGGCCCATCTTGGTCAGATATTATGTGCGGTGTTTGGGAAAACAAACATGGCGTTACCAGCAACTCTTACACTGGTAGCAATTATGCACAATATCCTTACTTTGTTACCAGGGCTAAAGAACTAAAGCCTAGCCTATATGCCGTGCAGGTTACAGAGTGGGCCCCAATGAGTGATTTGGTAAGTAATGATGGCTGGGAT
>JAIXUZ010000439.1 GCA_027483285.1 Bacteroidota bacterium | reverse complement strand
TAAATCATCACTTGAAAACAGGTGGTCAATTTGACGCGGAAAAAGGTGGTCAGTTTAACGCGGAAAATGGTGGTCAGTTTGGTGCGAAAAGAGGTGGTCAATTACAGCGGAATTTCCAGATATACCATTACCCCGTAAGTTTCCTTCAGTTGTTCCTCCATTATAGGGTGCAGATACTTAAACTTAGTTGGGTTATGGAAACGGGAAACATATTCCTTCATCATACCACTTTTCGCCACGCCGGGACGGATAATAGAACTAGCAGCTACCAATGTTATGTAGTCTTCGCATTGCAGCTTTTTAAGTAGTCCGCGCATGGCAGGGCTTTCAATATAGAAACAGCCTATTGTATCAGCAGCCTTTAGTTGCTGTCTTACCTTTTCGTCCTTCTTAAACTTTTGTACATCATGTACGTCAATCTTAATTCCCTTGTTTTTAAAGACCAGCTCTGCGGCATCCTTTATGTGGCCGATGCCTCGCTGGCTTAGTATATCCAGTTTGTCTAGCCCAATATCTTCGGCCAGGTACATATCAAACTGTGTAGTTGGGAAGCCCTTGGGTGGCATGTCCAATGCCGTATAATAGGAAATGGGCTCATCTGAAATCAATATGCCACCGGCATGGATAGTCCGTAAGTTGGGGTAGTCCTCAATGGCAGTATAATGCGCCAGAATATCACGACAAATCTCATTTTGGTTTAATGGGTTGTTGGGGTCTTTGATTAGCCTATCAATTTCCTCTTTAGGCAAACCATAAACCTTACCCATCTCGCGGATAATGGAACGGTCTTTAAACGTTGACATGGCTCCCAACAAAGCAGTATGCTTCCTACCATAGCGTTTAAAGATGTATTCAATAACATCGTCCCTTTCTTTCCAGCTATAATCAATATCAAAATCGGGTGGTGATGTGCGTTTAGGGTTAAGGAAACGCTCAAAGTATAAGTCGAGTTCAATGGGGCATACATCGGTAATCCGCAAGCAATATGCCACCACACTATTTGCCCCACTCCCCCTACCAACATGGTAATACCCCTTTTGCATTGAATACTTAATAATATCATTGGCTATCAGGAAATAAGAACTAAAACCTAACTGGTCAATAATAGCCAGTTCCTTTCTAACCCTACCCTCGGCAACCTTATCGTTACCATACCGATACTTTAGCCCATCAAATGCCAGCTTTTCTAATAATAGCCTATCATCGTAACCACTGCCGGTAAAGGTTTTCTTATTCTTTTTGGCTTTAAAATCAAAACTGAAGCTGCAATTATCAATTATACGCTGGGTATTTTCAATTATGTGGGGATAGCTTTCAAACTTTCGTAGTAGTTCAGCTTTAGGGATTAAATACTCATCCGTAGCAGCACATTCATGGGGTTGAAGCTGTGATAATAGGATATTGTGGTTAACTGCCCGTAACTTCTTATGTGCCTCATAGCCTTTGTAATCTCTGTAAGTATAGGCTTGCAGAATAACGTACTTCGACTGGATGCTTTTCTTCTCCATCATCAACTTGTTCAGATGATGTGGCCGGACGCCAATGTATTCGTTCTCCTTTAGGTCGTTAATCTTTGAGCCGTATTCATAAATCACATAACAATGCAAAAAATCGGGACGTCTCGGGAGCGGCGTATTAGAAAGATTCGCTTCGGTCAACAGCTCATTTACCTCACGAAAACCTTCATTATTCCTTGCTATGGCAACAAACAAGAGTGTGTCACCGTCCCGAAACTCCATCCCGACAATTGGTTTTATTCCTTTCTCCAAACATACCTTTACAAATTCAAGTACGCCCGAAGAGTTATTAATATCTGTAATGGCCATTGCCTCGTAATCAAGGTCGATGGCTGATTGCACTAGGTCTTCAATAGAAACTACCCCGTACCGTAAACTATAATATGAATGTGCATTAAGTATCATCGCCTCCCATCAATTCCAACAGCCTTCATAATTGCATAATCACCAAAGCGCAGGCGTATCTTGTCCATTGCTTGGTATAGGTTCATCATTACTTCGGTATCTTCAAACAGGTTGATTTGGGTAAAGCCCGAAACTATGTTCGAGAACTTAATGCCTATAAGCCTGATCAGCACTCTGCGGGTATAGTTCAACTTAAAAAGTTCCAGTATGTGGTTTAAGAGGACATGGTCTGAGGCTGTGTAGCCAATCCGCCTTTGAAAGGTATGGGTCTGAAAGTCAGAGTACTTCAGCTTGAGTGTGACACAACCTGTTACTCGTTTAGATTTACGCAGGTCAAAAGCCAACCTATCAACCATAGCTACTAGCCTATTCTTGAGCATTTCTATATCGGTAGTGTCCTTATCAAATGTGGTTTCGGTGCTCATGCTCTTTTGTTCTGAATAAGGAACAACCGGGTTATTATCTATTCCGTTTGCCTTGCGCCAGATGCTTTGGCCGTTTTCACCTAACACTTTTTGCATAACCTGTGCCGGCATTTGCTGGATAGTCTCTACCCGGTCAATTCCCATATTCCGAAGCAGGGTAAAGGTTTTATCGCCAATACCCGGTATTTTCTTTATTGATAAAGGAGCCAGGAATAGTTTTTCAATTCCCTCATCTACCTGCTTTTCTCCATTGGGTTTAGCTTCTCCTGTCGCGACCTTCGATACCGTCTTGTTAATTGAAAGCCCAAACGAAATAGGTAGCCCTGTTTCCCGCATTATAGTCTGACGTAGCTCATGGCTCCAAAGCATACTGCTTTTAATATACTTGTCCATGCCCGATATATCCAGGTAATGTTCATCAACCGAAGCCTTCTCCACCACGGGAGCCCTATCCTGAATAATATCCGTAACCATATTAGAGTACTTCGTGTAATTATCCATATCGCCCCTAATAAAAACCGCATGGGGACAAAGCTGCTTAGCCATTTTGGCCGGCATAGCGGAATGAACCCCAAATTTGCGAGCCTCATAACTGCACGAAGCCACTACGCCCCTGTCAGACGTTCCACCTATAATTATGGGCAAACCATTAAGGCTGCTGTCTAAAAGTCGCTCTACGGACACGAAAAACGTGTCTAAATCCATATGTACAATCCGCCTATCCATCGTATCTCATAATTTTAATTGCAAAGAAGAACAAAATGTTTGATATTTATCCGAACATATTGTTTGGAAATCATGTTGCCAGAAAATTTAAAATTCCTTAGAGAACAGAAAGGGTGGACTATAGCAAAGACTGCCGATAACCTTGATATATCGCCCGAACGCTATAGTAACTACGAGCGGGGCCTGCGCCAGCCCGATATTGATATGCTGATAAAGCTGTCTTCCTTTTGGAAACTGTCTATAGATATATTAATTAAGGCCGATTTGAGCAAGACGGATATTAGCACGCTCTTGGCTGTTGGGAGCAATAGGTTGCTAATGCCTATTTTGGTTGATAAGGACCGGAATGATACCATTGAGGTAATCCCAGTAAAATCATATGCCGGTTATACTAAAGGCTATTCAGATCCCCAATTTTTTGATAAATTGCCGATAATGAAACTACCATTCCACATAACAGGTAAGCATAGGGCATTCCCTATTAAGGGAGATTCGATGCCACCGGTTAAGGAAGGCTCGTTTGTGGTTGGCAAGTTTGTAGAATCAGCCGACGAGATTGAGAACGGCAATACGTATGTTGTTTTAACCGCTAACGAAGGCCTGGTATATAAAAGGGTGTATAAGAAAGAAACCGTACTAGAACTCCATTCGGATAATAAAAGCTATCAGCCTTACCAGATTAAACTGGAAGATGTGCTGGAGCTATGGAAGTTTGTATGCTGTATCAGCCTTTCAGACCAAAAGGAGGAGGAAATAAACATGCAAAGCCTCATGGATATGCTTAAGAGTATGAAGGTTGAGATGGAAGGGTTGAGGGGGTAAGGTTTATTTATTTAAATAAATATTTAGTAATACAATATTTTAGTTTTCAAATAAACTTTTTAATAATTCGATATTTTTCTCAATAAACTCAAATACATCAATATCCTTTCTGCGTTCAAGAATTTTAACTTTTCTACTTCCGTCATCAATTGCTAATAAGTCAAGCGCCTCAGCCGATGGATCTTTTACCTTTCTGGCAATTTCAATTGTTTCTTCAAAAAGATTTATTGCTTCGTTAAACTTACTTTCAAGAGACAAAAGAATGGACTTATTATAAAATATTAAAAAGTAAGCTGATCGACTATCCTCATCAGTTAAATCATCATAATAACCCTGTTTATATCTGTTAATTACAAAATCAAAGCAAGAATTTGCATTTTGAAATTCGTGTAAATTCATATACATATAACCTGCATTATTAATATCTCTAACTTCTATTTCATAGCCAAGTGTAATCGCATTCAAGGTATTTTTTAATTGTTTTAAAATTT
>JAIXUZ010000424.1 GCA_027483285.1 Bacteroidota bacterium | reverse complement strand
GTAGCCAAACACATAGCCAAACACAATTTGCATATAGCCAAACTGCCCCGTACCTACCGCGCCCGGCACCGATACAAAGGTAACGCCCGATAGCGAGTCGCCGATGAGGCCAAAGGCCAGCACCCACCACGGCGATTGCTTGTTGCCCAAAAAATAGCCACTGTTGCCCGCCTTGCGCCCCGTAAAGTACGATATACCCAACAGCAGGCCGAAGTAGCTCAATATTATTATTAGTACTAGCGTAGCATTCATTAGAGCTAAAGTAGTTGTTACAGGTATTAAGTTTGCTTTTTACAGTGTATACTTTCCACAAATAAAAGTTGATAATAAGATTAAAGCTCTTATTAATATATTTCCAAATTATTTAAAATTTAACACCCTGTTTAAATAACTGTACTATTTTAGTAGCGGAAAAAAATCACATCTTAATGAAAAAGTTAATTGTATTCTGTTTGTTGCTTTCATCAATAGCAAATGCACAGGTTGTGCGTGGCCCTTATTTGCAAAGCCCAACGTCTGCCTCTATAAAAATTATGTGGCGAACTGCCGGTGCAACTAATAGCAAGGTAATGTATGGTACAGACCCGCAAAGTCTTACTATGGAAGTTATAGATACTGCACAAGTTATTAACCACACTGTGCCTGTAACCGGCTTGCAGCCAAACACACAGTATTACTATTCTATAGGCACAACTACCCAAACACTTAGTGGGCCAGATAGCTTGCACCGTTTTAAAACAGCTCCTTCAATTGGCACAATACAGCCTGTTAAAGCATGGGTTATGGGCGATTTTGGCAAAGGAAACAGTAACCAACAGCAAGTTCGTAATTCTTTTGAGGCGTATAACCCCAATTTTAATGCTGATATGTGGCTGTGGCTAGGCGATAATGTTTATCAGGATGGTACAGATTTAGAATATTCTACCAAAGTTTTTGATAGTATTTACGGCTATCACCGTTTGATGAAATACCTTCCTTTTATGCCTGCTCCTGGTAATCATGATTATAATGTTATTTCAACCCCACAGGCATCTGTGCACCCTAACGACCAGGATGGACCGTATTTTGATTTAATTGATGTTTTTACCAATGGCGAAAGCGGTGGGGTTCCATCAGGTACTGAAAAATATTATTCATTTGATTATGGTAATGTACATTTCCTTTCACTAAATTCAGAGTTAGGTTCTATAGCAAATGCCTCGCACGATTGGATTGGCGCAAGTCCCTTAAATTCATTCAACGGATCGCCATTTACACAGTGGTTGCAGGCCGATTTGGAAGCAAACACCCAACCTTGGGTAGTAGCCTATTGGCACCAGTCGCCCCATACCGATGGTTCTCACCACTCTTCTGCCCCCTGGGAGATTTATATGAAAGCAATGCGCGAAAATATTTGCCCAATACTGGAAGACTACGGGGTTGATTTAATACTTACAGGCCATAGCCATGTATATGAGCGCTCTTATTTTCTGCACAACTACTTTGGGGTTCCTAATCAATTTGACCCTGCACAGCATGTTATCGACAGCAATACCGGCGATTATACTACTGGTAACTCATACGTAAAGTACAAAGAAGGCCCTAATGCAGGAGTGGGTACTGTTTATGCCGTTGTAGGTTCTGGTGGTAGCGAAGAATCTGACCCGGGTTTGCAACACCCTGCTATGTTCTTTAACTACGGCTGCGAAAATTGCGTAGGCTCTTTATTCCTAACAATTCATGGTGATACACTAAAGGCTGACTATTTAAAAGGGAACGGTGAGGTTACAGACCATTTTGGAATTATTAAAAAGCAAACCGCACCAACAGCAATTTCTGTTACCCCTTCATCAGTTGCCGGTTTAATTGTTTACCCAAACCCTACGCGTAAAGTATTTAACATACAGCTAAACCTTACTAAAAACACCACTTGCCAGTTACAATTGTTTGATATGCAGGGCAAGTTGGTTAAAGATTTATGTACCGATAAAGAACTTAAAAAGGGTGACCATAAACTTACATTCTCTATTGATGAACTGGGCATGCATACCGGTGTATACTTAGTTAAATATTCTGATGGGGCTAAGGTTTACAGCCGTGCCCTTGTTGTAGAAGAATAGTTTACAACCAGCACACTCACTTATTTATTTGTTTAGAATTTAAAGCCATGCCAACTAATTTGGCATGGCTTTAGTATATCCTGTTGTAACTACTTACCATTAGGTAACGTAATAAAAATAAAAACTATGAGGGCATTATACGCTATTGTGTAAATCTATGATTTGACGGCTACCAAAACTCTAATGTTTGGTATTATGCGTATAACAATTGCTTTGGCATGTATGCTTATAGTAGGCAATATGTGCAGTAGTAAAGCCCAGGGTGTGCTAGATGCGCCCTGCCCCAAAACCGGCAACGTAAACAACAATGTGGCCTTTAAAAGCCACATCATCAACCGCACGCCAACGCCCTACCCGCAGGTGCGCGAGGCCGATATTATGTGGGAGAAATGGGTGTGGCGCACCATTGACATGCGCGAGAAGATGAACCACGGCTTTTACTACCCGTTTGAGCCTACAAACAACCGCGCTAACCTGCTTACCGCCATACGCTGCGGCATAGCCAACGGGGTGGTTACGCCCTACAGCAGTATAGATGATGAGTTTATGGTACCTATGACCCGTGAGGAGGCCCTTGGCATTGGCACCCGCACCGATACCTTGCAGATACCCGACCTGTATGACCCGGATATTCTGCGCGACACCGTGGTAACCTCTACCCTTAACCCTAAGGATGTGATGGAATACCACCTAAAGGAGATTTGGTTCTTTGACAAGCAACGGTCAGTAATGGACGTTAGGATAGTGGGTATTGCCCCTGTGCGAATTGTTATTGACCCTGCCACCGGCGAGGTAAAAGGCAAGCAGGAGATGTTCTGGTTATACTTCCCTCAGTTACGCAATGTACTGGCCATATACAGGGCCTTTAATCGCAACAACAACGCCGATATATTAACCTACGACGATGTGTTTTTTAAACGCATGTTTGGCAGCTATGTGTATAAGGAGAGTAACCCCTTCGACCGCCG
>JAIXUZ010000007.1 GCA_027483285.1 Bacteroidota bacterium | reverse complement strand
TACAGGGGCTATAAGCATTAGGGCCGTTATAAACTGGCTGCTTACATCACTGCGTATAGTAACCGTATCATTCAGGCTGCGACTGCCTTTTACAGTTACCGGCGGATAACCCGCAACACTCGTATAATTAATCTCTGCACCCATACTTCGCAGCGCATCGACCAAAGGCCCAATGGGGCGCTGCTGCATGCGTGCACTACCCGTAAGTGTAACTTCTGTTGGTTGGGTTGCATAATAAGCTAAAAGAAAGCGCATGGCTGTACCCGCATCGCCAACATCAGCCATTGTGGTTTTAGATTCTAATATGCGTTTAAGCACCTGCGTATCTTCTGCTGCAGATAAGTTATGTATGGTAAAAGGCTCTTTACACAATGCCTGTATTATAAGCGCACGGTTGCTCAGGCTTTTTGAAGCGGGTAAGGCAATGGTACCTTTTACGGTTTTGGTAAGATGTGTCAGCTTAATCATTATTCTCCAAAAAATTCTCCACTAAAGTTAATAAGGTACAGCTTTTCTGTAGCCCTTGTCATAGCCGTATAAAGCCAGCGTTTAAACTCTATGCCGGTTATATCTTTAGGCATAAAACTCTGCTCTACATATACATGGTTCCACTGGCCACCCTGGCTTTTATGGCAGGTTACAGCGTAAGCAAACTTAACCTGTAAGGCATTGTAATAAGGGTTCTTTTTTAACTCGGCCATGCGCTGGCGCTTTTGCGGCAGGTGCTCATATTCATTCATCAATGCTTCATACAGCATACCTGAATCTTCATACGCCAAGGCAGGAGCATCGCTATACAAGGTACTAAGCAATAATTTAACTTCCATAGCTGGTTCGCCCGGGTAATCAATCATTGTAACAGATGCATCAACAAAACGAAAACCATATTTTTCTTCAATACCCCTTACCTTTTCAATGGCTAATATATCGCCATTGGCTATAAAACCTGCCTTAGACGATTCATCTAACCAATAGTAGTTGTTCTTTACAACCATCACATAATCGCCTGCACAAACCTCTTCAAACTGCTGCATAATGGCAGCGCGTATACGTCCGTTATATGCAACCGCTCGTTTGTTCGACCGTGTAATAAGCACTGTCCCCTCAACACCATATTTATTGTACGAACTTTCTAAATGCTCTTGCAATTCGTACCCCTCAACCCTTATCACATCTTTAAAATTTGCCAGCTCTATGCGCGGTATTGCCGGCTCTTTATCGTGCATGGTACTACGCAAAACCGTAGCATTATATAATATCCCTGATTCCTTTTGTTGCCTTACTACTTCTGTCAATTCAAAAACAGAAACCCGCATGCCAAAAAGTTGCTTTAAAAAATTGGGGTTTAAGGCCGGGCTTTCGTCCATACCTACTGGAGGTAGCTGGGCAGTATCGCCACTAAAAATCAATCGGCAATTATGTCCCGTAAATACATATTCAGCAAGGTCTTCAATAAGGCTGTTGCTTTCAAAAAAGCCATTATCTACCCCTTTATGGCCTATCATAGATGCCTCGTCAACAATAAACACGGTATTGGCATGCATATTAGGCGAAAGGCTAAAGCGTATACCCCCACCCTGCGTTGCTGTTGGCTTGTATATTTTTTTGTGCACTGTTAGTGCGGGCTGCTCTGCATAGCCTGCCAATACCTTGGCTGCGCGCCCTGTTGGGGCCAACAACACTACCCTGAATTTAAACTGCGGCAGTATCCTAGACAGGGCTGCAATCATAGTAGTTTTACCTGTACCCGCATAACCTTTTAATATAAAAGTCTCGCTCTCGCCCGAATTATCAATATACGTAGCCAGCATATCAGCCAACTGGCTTTGCTGTGCTGTAGGTGTATAGGGTAGCGATTGTAAAAGGGCTTTTGCCAGGGGTTGCATATTGCAAAGGTAGGTTAGAAAAAACAAAAAGGCCCGCATTTCTGCAGGCCTTCTATACGCTTCACGCTGAACGCTACACGTTAATAAGTAATAGTCAACGATGTATTAAACCTGCGGCCCATGCCTACAAATACCGAAGCAGAAGTAGCATCAAAATTTTGGCCGAATGTAGTAATGCCATTGTTGGTAGCATCGGTAATGTAAAACGCGTTAAGCACGTTAAAAACGCTACCACGTATATCAAACTGAACTTTCTTGTTTACTTTAAAGCCATAGCCTAAGTGGATATCAAGTAACCCGTAGTCAGGCATCCTCCAGCTCTCACGACCTGAATTAGCACCATTTAACGTGGTTGGGTCAAAGTCGGCATAGTTTTTAGAGAAGTAAGTAAACTGGCCTTTTATGTAAAGTTTTTTTATTGGTTCGTAACGTATGCTGGCTGCGCCGGTAATTTGCGCCGCATCGCCCACCTTAACATCTTTGGCATCAAAAAACTTTTTGGTAATAATCTGCCCAAAGTCATTGGTTACCCTAACGGTGTCGGTTGATGTCCAAATCCAATCGCCTAAAGAAACCATACCCTCAATAGTTAGGTTTTTAAGCGGCTTGTATGCTGCGTCAAATTCAATACCCATGTGGCGTGCATTCATACCATTAATATTAAAGCCATAACTTTCACCATCTACAATAACAGTCTGCGCAAAATCAAGCGGGCGGTTACGCCATACGGTGTAGTATGTGTTTACGTTGGCCGAAAATTTAGATGATGAGTAGGTATAACCTAACTCGCCTGCCATTACATTTTCGTTATTGATGTTAACTGCCTCATCATTACCCTTACCAGTAGTATTTATAAATACGTTTGAAAAGCGAGGGGCGCGGCTAAAGTAACCTGCATTAACAAACAAACCGCTTTTTTCGGTAAGGTTGTAGTTAGCACCACCCTTAACGGTATAGCCCGGGAACAAACGTGTTGGCGATTTTTGAAAATCGCCTGTTACAGAATCTTTCTTTAAGAAATAATCTGTGCGCTGGTAGGTGGTTAAGGCGCTCGATAAGTTTACAAAAGCACTCCAGTTACCTCCTTTATATTCGGCAAGGCCAAACAAGCCTAACCAGTTTACACGACCACCAAAGTTGTATGTTATCTTATCATTGGTATCATCAACAATATTATTTGTACTATTTTCATTAGCAGTGCTTAGTGCAGGCGATATTATATTGCCGCCCATAAAATCGTACACCCTGCGGTATTTTTCGCTTTTGTATGTACGTAAATCTACTCCGCCAGAAATTGTCCAGCCAGAAGTGGGTTTATAGTTAAAGGTTGAAAGCACACCATACCATTGGTGGTTATTCATAGACGCACGTAAAAAGTTAGATGCTATCTGCACAGTATCACCCTGATATATATATTGGTTAAATGGGTTTGATTCGTTGTTATCAATAATCTGTTGCAAATCATAATTGCCATTGGCATTGATATTAGGAGTGGCTTGCAAAGCGGTTCCTCCGCCTTGTCCATATGATGCATATACATTATTTGACAGATAAAACTTATCGTTTGGCGCCCACGAGTGGCGTAGTGATATAACAGGTTTGTGGAAGAAGTTAGTACGCTCGCTAAGCACCCCATCACCAAAAACATTATCACGGTCGCTGTTAGAAACCTTTCCCCAGTTTTGGTTGTAGCGAATGCCACGCTCAGGGAATAACGCCAATTGCTGGTCGGTCCAGCCAAGGTCTTTAGCGGCATCGTGGCTATAGCTGGCAATAGACTGGCGGAAAGAACGCTGGCCATGCATTTGCGGAGCGCCAAAACCAGACAGGCTTAGCATATGCTTGCCTATACGTTTATCAATTTTAAAATAATAAAACCACATACGCGACCATGTGCCGTCAACATAGCCATCATTGCGCTTGTATGATGTTGCCGCAGTAACAGCCCAATCACCTTTTAGCTGGCCGCTGGTATAGCTTAGCAGGGTACGTAATGCAAGGTTGTTGCCATACTCTTGCTTAATGGTAAGAGCACGTTTAGCATCAAAACCGCTGGTAATAATATTGATTGTACCACCTACTGATGGAACAGCCAGTTTAGAAGCACCCAAACCGCGTTGCACCTGCATGGTGCGGGTTATGTTATCAAGCCCAAACCAATTAGACCAAAAAACCAAACCGTTTTCCATATCATTCATGGGTATACCATCAACCATTACGGCCACATTGCGCTGGTTAAAACCACGTATAGTTATACGGGCATCACCATCGCCACCACCGCCTTGTGTAGCATATACACCGGGGGTTGTGTTTAGTATCATTGGCAGGTCTTGCGAGCCTAATTGTTCTTTAATTTTTTCAGCAGGGATGTTAGAAAAAGCTACCGGTGTCTGGCGGTTAATAGCAATATCGGCAAATACCTCTACCTCTTTAATAACGTTGGCCTGTAGTTGAATATTTACAAAAACAGAATTGCCTTCAACTTTTACTTCTTTATTCTCTGTTTTATAGCCCGAAAACTGAATAGCTACATTGTAAGTGCCATTAGGCACCTCAATACTAAAATTGCCATCCACATCGGTTACACCACCTTTGCCGGGGGCATAGGTTACTGTTGCACCAATAACGGTTTCGCCCGTTGCAGCATCTTTAACGGTACCCTTTATGGTTCCTTGGGCAAATGCAGTTGTAGTTGCAATAAACAGTATTGCAAACAGGGTAAGCAGTTTTTTCATGCGGTTTTTCTGTTTGATAAAAAAAGGCTAATGTTTTGCATTAGCCTTTTTTAGCATAAACTCTTTATATAAACTTAGTTAATTGTTACTTTTTTAATGGCGGCACCTTTAGCAGTTTCTATACGCACAAGGTATAAACCTGAGTTTAAACCGTGGGTATCAAACTTGGTAACTTTAACACCTTTTTCAGGGGCAATAGTCATTACTAATTGGCCTGATACGTTAAATACGGAAATTCCTTTAATATCTTCAGACATACGAACGTTTACAACGTTAGTAGCTGGGTTAGGGTAAACTGTTGCGGTTAAGTTTTGGTTATTTTCGTTAACACCAATAGTGTTACAATCGCAAACGTGGGCACCTAACTCAGTAAAAGTGTTTTCAGGTAAAGAGTCCCATTGTGTTGCAGGATTCCATGCGCCGGTATAAGCTATACCAGGATTTGTAATAACACCATTAACTACGGCAGGTTTACGAACTAACGTTTGATTAACAGTCCAGTAATAAAGGAAGTAAACATTTGATGGGATAGTACCATTTACATCGCGAGAAGAGTATGGAGGAATATTTGTCCAACCAGCTACTGGGCTAGTGCCTCCGGTTCCGTTGGTTGGGCGCTCACCAATAAGGGCAAAAATGTCAACGTTAACCCATGTGCCGTTGTTGTTTTTTTGTAATGATATAGCATCATCACCATTAAAACACATGGTGCGTATGCTACCACTGTTAGGGTCGCAGCTGGTACAAAGTTGCACGTCTGCTTTTACAGCAAGGTCAGCAAAAGGAACCGTATCTGTACCTACATCGGTAGTATTAATAACAATTACAAAAACATCTTTAGAGGCAATGGTGCCAGTAAGAGGTAAAATCTCGTTTGTAAGTTGGGTTAAATCGGTAGTACCGTTAGACCAACGTACCAAACGGTAAGCCGACAAATCGATAGGGGCACCGGTTGGGTTATAAAGCTCTAACGCTTTGTTATTATTAGAACCCTCTACATATTCAGAGATAAAAAGTTCGCTACATTGAGCATTAACAGCTAAAGCCGCTAAAAGCATTACACAGGTGTAAAATATTTTCTTCATACAAATTGATTATTTTGTGCGGCAAAAATAGAACTAATTGCCGATAAAAACAGCCTCTTAATCATTTCTTAACTATTTTGGAACATAAATGATAGTATTAAGGCAGAGTGTTTAACACTTTTTCGATTACTTGAGCAAAATTAGTGTGTTCTAAAACCAGCACCTTTTGTTGTACAACTTCAGGGGTATCGCCAGGTTCAACCGGAACAGTTGCCTGAAAGAGGTGCTCTCCATTATCGTATACCTTATCTACATAATGTATAGTAATACCACTTTCTTTTTCTCCGGCAGCCACTACGGCATGGTGCACATGCATACCATGCATGCCTTTACCTCCGTATTTTGGCAACAAAGCGGGGTGAATATTTACAATACGGCTGGGGTAGGCTTCAATAAGGTATTCGGGTATAAGCCATAAAAAGCCCGCTAAAACTATAAAGTCTATCTGGCTAACATACAGTTCCTGCAACAGGGTTTCTGTTTGGGTAAATTCAGCTTTAGAGGGTATAACATAGGTTTCAATCCCAAAACTTTTGGCAATATCCAACACTCCGGCATCGGCCTTGTTTGATACAACTAAGGCAACCTCTATAGTGGGGTGGTTTTTGAAATATTCGGCAATTTTTTGGGCGTTGCTGCCGCTGCCGCTGGCAAATATGGCTATTCGTTTTTTCAAGGCTAAATTTTGCTACGTCTGTTTTCTTCTTGTCTTTTTTTAATGCTTCCCCTAACCAAGCGGTAAATTTCGCCAAAATAAACGCTCATATTAGCATCCCACAGCAACGAATTGAAATTTTCTTTCATCAGCCTGTTGCCCACCGGGACTAACCGAAGGCCCAGCCCTGCCCCTACCCCCAACCAGCGGAATACTTTATACTCTGCCATAAACATAGGTTCTACAGT
>JAIXUZ010000244.1 GCA_027483285.1 Bacteroidota bacterium | reverse complement strand
TTTGTAGGTGCTATTAAAGGCATGGGCGCTGCCTGCCGCGAGTTTAACACACCCGTTACCGGTGGCAACGTTAGCTTCTACAACCAGTCGAATTTTGATGGCGAGATAATCCCTGTGTTCCCAACACCAACCATTGGTATGCTGGGTGTTATTGATAATAAACAACACCGCATGAGCCTTAACTTTAAAGCAGAAGGCCATAGCATTTACCTGGTAGGCAAATCGCGCAACGATATTAGCTCGTCAGAATATGTTTACTCATACCACGGCGTTAAACTATCGCCGGCCCCGTATATGGATTTGGAAGAAGAACACGCTGTGCAAGATGCCGTTCGTGCGTTGATTACAGAGGGGATCATAGCATCGGCCCACGATTGTGCCGATGGTGGTTTGTTTGTAACCCTGCTTGAAAGTGCCATGGTAAATGGTATTGGCTTTAGCATTGAAACTGATGCTGAAATACGTACCGATGCATTCTTGTTTGGTGAAGCACAAAGCCGCGTAGTGGTTTCTGTTACCCCTGAGAAAGAAGAAGCCTTAGCCGAGTTATTAGCCGCTGCAGGTGTTGAGTTCTCTCTACTAGGTGAAACAGGTGGTAAAGACGTTCTTATTGACGACCATAACTTTGGCTCTGTAGCGGAATTGAAAAACCTTTACGATACTGCGCTGGAGAAATACCTTTCTTAATAAGATTTTTTGTAATTTTAAGATATGGACATCCAATTAAGAAAAATACACTTTGTGCAGGAGTTTCTTCGGTTAGAGAATGAGCAACTCATAGCTAAGTTAGAGGATATACTAATATCTGAAAAAAAGAAGCTCTACGAGTCAGGCTTAAAACCCTACACTGTTGAGGAACTTTATCAAAGCGTTCAGGAAGCTAAAGCGGATGCTGATGCAGGAAGAGTTACCAAAGCAGAAGATTTACAGCGAGAGATAGACTCATGGACTTAATTGTAAGTTGGTCTGATAAAGCCAATAGTGATTTAGAAAATGTATTTGATTATTATAAAATTGAAGCTAATTTAAGGGTTGCACGAAAGTTGGTAAAAGCCTTAGTTAGTTCTACAATTCAATTAAAATATACTCCACGCATTGGTGCTGTAGAAACTTTATTCACTATTGATGGTATTGAACTTAGGTATTTGGTAAAAGGTAATTATAAGATTCTTTATTACATTCAGGTTAATACTGTTATTATTGCAAGGGTTTTTGATTGTAGGCAGAATCCTATAAAGATGAAATAATTACATTTTGAAAAAAAACCAAATTATACAGCAGGTAGAAATTACCGATATATCGTCTGAAGGGTTAGCCATTGGCCGTGTTAACGACATGGTAGTGTTTGTTAAAGGTGCTGTGCCAGGCGATGTGGTAGATGTGGAAATTACCCGAAAAAAATCGAACTACCGCGAGGGGAAAGCCATTGTTTTTCATACCCTGTCAGACAAGCGTACAGAACCTGTTTGCCAGCATTTTGGCAGCTGTGGTGGTTGTAAATGGCAGAACCTAAAGTATAGCGAACAGCTATTCTTTAAGCACAAGCAGGTAGAACAAACCCTGCGCCGCCTGTCTAAGGTAGAACTGCCTGAGATTGAGCCCATTTTAGGGTCGCCCAACGAGTATTTTTACCGCAACAAAATGGACTATGCCTTTGCAAACAAGCAATGGCTTACCCACGAGGAGATGGTAGAGAACATCCCATTCACTCCTGCATTAGGTTTTCACGTTCCTAAATATTTCGACAGGATATTGGACATTACTAAATGCCACCTACAGCCCGACCCGTCTAACGAGATTAGGCTAACCATAAAAAAGTTTACCACCGAACATAGCTATACCTATTTTGATGCCCGCCATAAAGAGGGCTTTATGCGTAACCTGATTATTCGCAACACCACGTTGGGCGAGGTTATGGTAATTGTAGTATTCTTTTACCGCGATGAGGAGAAGATAGAAATGCTGATGCAGCATTTAAAAGATACCTTCCCTAACATCACTTCGCTAAACTACATTGTAAACGAAAAAGGCAACGATACCATTTACGATCAGGATATTATTGTATTCAACGGAACACCTTTTATAACAGAGCAAATGGGCGAACTGCGTTTTAAAGTAGGCCCAAAATCGTTTTATCAAACCAACCCCGTGCAGGCGCAAAACCTGTATAATGTAACACTTGAATTTGCCGGCTTACAAGGTGGCGAAACAGTTTACGATTTATATACAGGCACCGGCACCATCGCCTGCTTTCTTGCCCAAACAGCCGCAAAGGTAGTAGGGGTAGAGTATGTGCCCGAGGCTATAGAAGATGCTCATATTAATGCAGAGATGAACAACCTAACAAACACCAGCTTTTATGCAGGCGATATGAAGGATGTACTTAACGATGAATTTATTGCCGCCAATGGTAAGCCTGATGTTATTGTTACCGACCCGCCCCGTGCAGGCATGCACGAGGATGTGGTGAAGAAGATTGTTGAGATTGGGGCAAAGCGTGTGGTGTATGTAAGCTGTAACCCCGCTACCCAGGCCCGCGACCTAGCCTTGATGGACGAGAAATACAAAGTTATCCGCGTTAAGCCGGTTGATATGTTCCCACACACCCAACATGTGGAGAATGTAGTTTTGTTGGAATTGAGAAATTCATAATTACATTTGCTGTATGACCGCTACTTCAGTATTAAGCCCCGAACAAATTAATCAAAAGATAAACAGGATTGCTGTTCAGATATACGAAAGGAATCATACTATAAATGAAATTGTACTTGCTGGAATTGCAGGCCAGGGCCTTAAATTTGCAGAGCGTTTGGCAAAGGCTATAGAAACCCTTAGCCCCATCAAAGTTTCCCTGGTTACCGTTCAGGTTGATAAGCAAAGCCCTGTGGGCAAACGTGCCATTCTTAGCGATGATTCAGTTTTAAAAGAAGGCGCCTTGGTATTGGTTGTTGATGATGTATTAAACAGCGGCCGTACCCTTATCCACGCCTTAGAGCCCTTTTTAGGCACACAACTAAAAGCCTTACAAACCGTGGTGTTGGTTGATCGTAATCACCCATCGTACCCTGTAAAAGCAGACTATGTAGGCCTTTCTATGGCTACTACATTACAAGAGCATATTGATGTTATCCTTGATGAGGCTAACGAAGGGGTTTACCTTAATTAACAACCAGCAATTTCTGAGTAGCAGCGTAACCTTTAGCATCGGCAATACGCACAAAGTATAGGCCCGGTGCATACCCTACCAATGGTAATTCTACCTGCGTGCGGCCTTTTATACCAAGGTTTTCCATTAACATTCCGCTGGCATTAAATATAGTCAGGTTTACTGCTTTGTCTGATGTGCTTACCACAGCCCTTTCAGTTGCCGGGTTTGGGTAAAGGCTAAGTTGCGGTGCGTTGGCCAACAATTCATCAACCCCAACAAATGGTACGGTAACTACACTGGTAATGGTATCTGCACCACAACCATTAGTTACTACTAGGGTAACGGTATAGCTGCCTGCTGCGGGGAAGGTATGGTTAACCACATCGCCTGTTCCGGTTTCGCCATCGCCAAAATCCCAGTATTCATCCTGTCCTTCAACAGATGTAGAGGTAAATTCAACCGGCAAACCAAACCCAACCGTAGCAAAATCAGCCTGTGGTGGGTTAACAGCGTATAATGTGTCATAAGCCGTAACCTGGCAGTTGGTGGTCCAGCCAATAATGCTGTCAGTAAAGCTAACCGGAACATTTCCCACCGCGCCTACATATATAAAGGTGTCAAGGGTATGGGGTAAAATAGCGCCTTGGGTTTCAAAGTTAAAACACTGCAATACCTGGTTGTTAAATGCCCGTTGGTTATACATACGGTCGTAGGTTACGCCTGGTGCAGCAGCCGCCAGGGTATAGTTACGGTCCGCGCAGGCACTGTCAAACTCAAAGCTAATTTGTGCGCCTAAATCGTAGTTTACAATAGGCTCTATGTGAAAGTCGTTGTCTGATGCAAAGAATATCATCTTATTCCACGGCCAACCAAATTGAGCTACCGATAGGCGCTCAAAATCACCATCACCATTATTATTTCCATATATTTTTACGGGTAGGGTGCTGTCAGCTTCCAGGGCTACAATATATCCGTTAAACATGGTTACCGGCTGGCTAAATGTTATAGTATACTTCATTTGGGCCATGTCACCATTATGGAATGATGTATCTACTTCTACAGTTCCACTTACCAATGGCGCGCCAAAGGGCAGGGTGTCCTGCGGACTAAAATCGTACAAATGGCCTTTTATAGTTGCTGTAGCGTTGGTATTACCCAGTGCGCGGCCGTAAAAGCAAAGGCCGCTAACGGTAATGCCTTGCGGGGCTGTATAGTATTGGCCATACTGCAAAAAGTTGCTTTGTACAGAAAGCGTATATTCGCTGTTTCCGCTGGCTTTGGCTTGTGTATAGCGTAAAGTATCAGGTCCGCAACTATTGTAAAAGGGTTGTGCCGATAGCTTGAAAACAAATAAAAATGCAATGCAACAAAGGGTATAAAAGCGCATGTATGTAATTTTACCCCAATTTTACAAAATAACACAATGGCAGAAGCCGAATGGGCAGCTTTTTTATTATCGCTGGTGTATGTAGTTTTAAATGCCCGCCAAAATGTATGGTGCTGGCCCGTAGGCGCAGCCTCTGTTTTGGTGTATGCATGGGTGTTTTACAGTTCAAAACTTTATGCCGATAGCGGGCTGCAAATTATTTACCTGCTGTTTAGTTTATATGGATGGCTTAGCTGGAAGAAAATACACAATGCTCAACACAAGCAAATAAAACGTATCAACCTGCAAACGGCTTTTTACAGCGTAGCCATTACCGGTGTTTTGTTTGGGGTTATATATTATATATTACATACCTATACTGATGGCACTATTCCCTTATGGGATTCGTTGGCTGCTGCCTTAAGCTTAACCGCAACTTACCTTAGCGCCCGCAAATACATCATCAACTGGCCCTTGTGGATTTTTACCAATACCATATATGTAGCTATTTACCTATATAAAGACCTACAACTTACCGCCATACTATCAATATTAATGGCTGCCTTAGCTGCTTATGGCTGGTGGCAATGGAAAAAAGAAATTGTAAATAGTAAAAACTCTCCCCCTGCAAAGGGGTAGTACCAAGTGTGCAACACCTGGGGAGGGGTATAATATAACTTAAGACAATTGGGGAGTAGAAGCTCTTACTCAACCACCACCTTACCAGTTACAATTCCTTGTTCCGTCTGCACCTTATATATATATATACCTGCAGGCTGGTTGCCTATGTTAAGTTTATATGTAGTACTGCCATCAACCAATACTTCGCCATAAATCAGCTGCCCACTGTTATTATATAGCTCCACTACTGCGCTTTTATTTAATGGCAGGGTAAATTGTATATTAATAACATTGTTGACGGGGTTTGGGTAAATTTTTATGCCATCAGGCGTAGTTTCTGTTATGGTTGTAGGCTCACACTCCAAGTCCATAATTCGTTGCCATAAATTATCATCAAAGTCGCTTAGAGCAAAATTACTACCGTCTGCAGCATTGCCAAAACGGACTACTACCATGTTCATAGATGGCACTACATATATCTTTTGGTCGTTTTTGCCCAATCCGGCATACATATCTTCAGGGGCTGATGGTATTAACTCCCCGGGTATAGTAATATTAACACCAGGTAGCCTATGGCTGCTTTTGCCATTTAGCCACCATAAATATCCATACGATTGGTTTAGGCTTTGTGATGTGTTTATCATTGCATTATAATAGGCTGTATCATGCAAAAGCGTATCGCCATTCCATATACCCTTGTTCAGCATCATTAAACCAAACCTTGCAGCATCGCGGGTGCGGCTATAATAAACACCGTCAAGCCAGATACCGCTGCTCATACCTGTTTTGGTTTTCACCCTGCTGTTGGTATATGTATTATAATTAGTGCCTGTAGCATTTACAATAACATCACTAATTAATTGGTAAGGTGCATTGTGGTAGTACCAAAAAGTACCTGCATCATTTAAATAGGTTAAGCAATTGGGGTCAGTACAGTTCAGGTCATTAACGTTATAGTCTAATCCTGTTGTCATTGTCAGCTGGTGCCATACTTTTATAAGGGCTTCTTTTTCAGGTGGTGCGTTTGTCCAGCCTTGGCCCAGGTAGGTTGCTGTTGGTTGTTGTATATCCAAGGCCCCTTCCTCCTGTGCAATGCCTGTTAAAAATGCGGTTAGGGTTTTTCCTGCCGATGCCCAGTACCATAAACTGTCTTTGGTAAAAGTGCCAAAGTATTTTTCAAGGGCTATTTTACCATCCTTTAAAATGATAAAGCCTTTGCTGTTTTTTAGCTGCAAATAGTTAAAAAGGGTGTCTATACGCTCCTGACACCACCCTAGACTTTGCGGCGAAATTGTATCCCAGGTCGTATTTCCGGCAGGTGGATAGTATGATGGCGTTTGAGCCTTATCTGATAAGGAAACTAGTATCAAGAATAATAACAATAAAATACGCTTCATTTTAATATTGTTTTAATAAAGCTCTAATATCTAACTAATATTTAGCTTTTGATTTACTTCAAGACACTGTTTTTTCAATTTGGTTTAATATGCAATATTAAAGATGTTGTGTTGAAAACTAGATTTGCTACTAACAAAATGTAAGCGTTTTAGTTACTTAATTTGTTAAAACGTAATAAATGCATAGTGTGTATAAGATGCTATTAGATGAAATGCCGCGAATTGCTGAAGTGCTGCAGGCTTTTCCTGATGCCCAAAGGGATAAGGCATTTGATATGTTGGTAGATGCATTAAAAGCGTCGCATGGTATTGCTAATTTGGAAGACGAAGTGCCCGTTGCCGAAGTTAAAACTGTTTCAAAGGGCAAAATACAACAGGCATTGCTTGAGCCAAATAAGAACCAGATTGAATCAGAAGCTTCTAAAAAGTTGAGTAAATTAAGAGCTAAGATATTTGAGAAAACAACGGCAGTTTCTGTTGATGATACTGAAAATGACCCTGTTATAGCCGGCTTAAATGAATTAAGCACACAGGATTTAAGCAATATTGTTTTTTATCAAAAGGGTAGGAAAACTCCGCTTAGCGATATCCTGTAGCCTTTTGTAAAAAAAATGAGGAATAATTGTTATTGAAAATAATTTATATATATTTACATACTGAAAAAGAATTTGCTTATGAAAAGAATTGTACTTGGTTTTTTAGCCTTATTAGCTGTAGGTGTTTCAACCTCAAAAGCTCAAAACATTGCTCCACCATTTGAACGTCAGGTAGTTGCAAGTGCAGGTCAGTATCTTGATACTCCTACCTTGAAACTTTCTTGCACCATCGGCGAGCCTATTGTTGCAACGTTAACAAACGTTAAATTAATTTTAACCCAGGGTTTTCAACAGCCTCAGGAAAATGAACTTTCTGTTAATCTGGATTTAGCCGATTGGAACATTAAAGCCTATCCTAATCCGTTTAACGATAACGTTAACATTGAAATCACCAGCGATAAGTCGAGTGAATTTGTAATTGGTATAACTAACCTTATTGGTCAGAACCTTGGTATGGAATACCTTGCAAATAATTATCCTGGCAAAAATGTTTATTCTTTAAACACCTCTTTCTTAACAACTGGTATGTACATTGTTACTGTAACATCTAAAGATGGCCAACTGATTAAGTCATTTAAACTGAACAAAATATTGTAATTATAGGCCTGCGTTTATTAACAATGATTTTCTGATAAGTCGGTCTGCATGGACCGACTTATTTGTTTGTATCAGGTGTTAATTTGTAGAAAAATCAGCTAATTGTATTTATGATGAAAAGTAGACTAGTTAAAAAAGCATTTGTTGCTATCCTTTTTGCTTTAGGGATTACGGCAACAGCAATTGCACAGCCGGCTCCCCCTAAGGGAATTAATTATCAGGCTGTAGTTCGTGACAATACCGGTCAAATTTTAGCTAACGCTAACGTAAGTATGCGTATTTCTATTCTGTCTGGTGTTAATCAAACTCTGCAATATCAAGAAACACACACCTCTTTACAAACAAACTTATTTGGTTTGGTTTCTTTTGTTATTGGTCAGGGTACTCAAACTGGTGGTTTACAACCAAACTTTGCCTCTATTCCTTGGGGTTCAGCAGCTACTTATGTAAAAGTAGAGGTTGATAACAATGGTACATGGTTAGATATGGGAACAATGCAGTTTTGGTCTGTACCTTACGCATTCTATGCGGGTAATGTATTAAATGGTAGTGTAGGCCCAACAGGTCCTCAGGGTCCTGCAGGTGGTAATGGTTCTAATGGTGCTACTGGTCCTACAGGCCCGCAAGGTATTCAAGGACCTATTGGCACTAACGGTGTAACAGGCCCAACAGGTGTTGGTGTAACAGGCCCAACAGGTCCGATTGGCCCAACGGGCCCTTTTGGTGGCCCAACAGGCCCAACTGGTGCTGATGGTCTTCAGGGTCCTGCTGGTCCTCAAGGCCCTCAAGGCGATGTTGGTCCTCAAGGTCCTGCCGGAGCCGAAGGTCCTCAAGGCCCTCAGGGTGATGTTGGCCCACAAGGTCCACAAGGCGATGTTGGTCCTCAAGGCCCTCAGGGTGATGTTGGTCCTCAAGGCCCTCAAGGCGATGTTGGTCCTCAAGGCCCTCAAGGTGATGTTGGTCCACAAGGTCCACAAGGCGATGTTGGTCCGCAGGG
>JAIXUZ010000131.1 GCA_027483285.1 Bacteroidota bacterium | reverse complement strand
GTGGGCTTACCGTGGGAAGAAAATTTTGTATTCAGAAAATGCTACCCAATCGTTCGATACCCTCCACAAGCTTTTTCAAAAAGTATTTCCTGAGGCGGGCATAAAAAAGAAAATGGCCAACCCACCCAAGCGCATATTGCTAATGGGCCTTGGCGGTGGCAGTGTTATATCTATTATTAGGGAAGAACTAAAAATTGATGCCCCTATTGATGCCGTAGAGCTAGACCCAATAGTAATAGGCATAGCCAAAGAGCACTTTAATATTGGCCGATTTACCAACCTTACTATTATTAATGATGATGCCTACGCCTTTGTACATACCGCCACACAGCAGTACGATCTTATAGCTATTGATATTTTTACCGACAATATAGTGCCCGTTAAGTTTTTTGAGGTAGGCTTTAACCTCGCCTTATTAAAACTACTACTGCCCGGTGGCAAGTTGGTATTTAATATAATGGTAGAAAGCAAAGACTATCAAAAAAAGGCCCAACACCTATCAACCCTGTTGGCTGCCCAACCCGGCATCACCGTCAGGGTAATATCGCCCATACTATATAATAATGTATTGATAGTAGAGCGGGCGTTTTAGCACTATGGGCAAACCTAATTTGAATTTTTTTATCCCTAGCCCCCAACCCCACGCCCCTAAGTACTATATTTACACCCCAATCCGATAAAATTATGTCCGTTTTTGGACGTTTTTTACGATTGGTTTTAATTCATGTTCACAGACAGTATTCTAATGTTATCAGGGCTTTCGTCCATTTTATATACCCAAATAGGGCAAAGCTTTTCCGATAAAGGCAAGTTTTTGTTTTTGCCACCCCCGGTTTTTATGTCAAAATTTGTAAAATCAAAGTTGTAAGCCATGGAAGGAAAGTTGATATACTTACTAATTGCCATAGGCGCCGGCTTATACCAATGGTATAAAAAGGCGAAGGAAAAAGAGGAGCAGCAAAAAAAGGTTAGTAAGCCTGTTGAGCCTACCCAGCAACCTGTTGACGTAGAGAAAATGTTGGAAGAATTGCTTAACCCCAACAAAAAAAGGGTTGTTGATGCTAAGCCAGTTGTGGCAGAGGTTAAAAAGCCGTTAGAGGTTAAGCCCGCACAAAGCGAGTTTACCGGCAACGAAGACGCTCAAAAATCTGCCGACCAGGCATACGATTTTGATGCAACAAGGTATTATGATGAAATAAAACGAAAACAGAATGAGGAGGTTGCAATTAATAATATGTCGTTAGAAGCACAAATGTCTGAAAGCGGACAGTTTGATGTTCCCTTAACCCCCGCGGTTGATGAGCGTGCCGATAGCACAAACACCAACGAGTGGGTTATTACAGATGCTGACGAAATACGCAAAGCAGTGATTTGGAATGAGATATTGAAACGCCCCGCCTGGGCAAATTAATTTTTTTTAACCTCAAATTTAACACCAAGTACGTTTGCGCATAACATTAATTTATATCTTAGCGAACTTTTTTAAAACTTAAAATAGAGTTAGAACCCTTACCAATACTGAATTATGGAGAGAAAAGGTTACTTTCTGGCAATTCTGGCTACTTTGTTCGCATTGTCCGTATTCGGACAAGGCGGTACCGGTACCCTTAAAGCGGTAGTAAAGAACGTTGACAACGGCGAAACTTTACCATTTGTGCCCGTTTTGCTAGAGCAGGGCGGTACCCAAGTGCGCAGCGGCGTTACCGATATTAACGGTGAAGTCGAAATTAAACCCATTAACCCGGGCCAGTACGATGTTGTTGCAAAATTTATCGGTTTCCAGCCGGTTAAAATCAGCGGCGTAATTATTTCAGGCGGCAAACTTACCGAGCTTAAAATAGACCTGAAACCAACCAGCCAGGACCTTCCTGTGGTTGAGATTACTTACGAGCCACCTTTGATTGACGACTACGTAGGTACTACCAAAACCCGTCAGGAGATTTTAAACCTGCCAACCCGTAACATTAACTCGGTGGCGGCTACTACTGCCGGTGTAACCCAGCAGGATGAGGGTAAAGGCATCAACGTTCGTGGTTCTCGCGATGACGCTACTTTCTATTTTATAGATGGTGTTAAGGTGCGTGGTTCTATTAATATACCACAGTCGGGTATAGAGCAAATACAGGTAATTACCGGTGGTGTACCTGCTATGTACGGCGACTTAACCGGTGGTGTTATCAGTATCACTACTCGCGGCCCGTCTACCCAGCATATGGGCGGTGTAGAGTATGCTACTTCCGAACTTTTCGATAAATACGGTTACAACCTGTTAGGTTTTAATGGTACAGGCCCTATTATTACTAAAAAACAAGCAGATGGTAGCAAACGTGCCGTATTAGGTTACTTCTTTGCAGGCGAGTTATTGTCGCAACGCGACCCTGACCCATCAGCAGTTGGTAACTTTAGGGTAAAACAAAGTGTGTTAGACCAATTGCAGGCTAACCCTCTACGTCCTGGTCCATTAGGTTCCGGTACTGTTCAAAATGCTGAATACTTAGGTAAAGATGCTTTTGAGAAAATATCATACAAACCAAATTCAGGCGCTAGACGTGCCAGTATTACTGCTAAAATAGATATCAAACCATCAAAATCTACCAGCGTTACTATTGGTGGCCAGTTTGATTATTTTAACCGCGATTTGTATAGCTATACTAACTCATTATTCAATTCAGACAACAACGGGCAGCGTATTGATTACACTTACCGTGCGTATGCTAAATTTACCCAACAGTTAGGTAAAGAGGATGATGGTACAGGTGATGATAAATCAGCATCGGCAATTAAAAACGTATTTTATACCTTACAGGTAGACTATACTAAAAACTCTGCCGTTCAACAAAGCTCTCAACACCAGGACCGTGTGTTTGATTATGGTTACATGGGTAAATTTAATACTTACAAAACCCCAATCTACAACTTCCAGCTTGACACTATTAATGGCCAATTGTTACCTGCTTTCTACCAGGTAGGTTTCCGCGATACATTATATACATTTGAAAAATCGGATGTTAATCGTGTTCCATCTAACTACACTCAACAGTATTACGACCTTAATCAGGGTTTTGTAACCAACAACTACGAAAACTTCTTCCAGGTACAACAGGGTGGTGGTTTGCTAAATGGTGGCCAGGTAGACAACGTTTACTCTCTGTTTTGGAATACTGGTTTTATATTTAACGGTTTTAGCAAATTTGATAATAGCCAGTTCCGCGCGGTGGCTAACGCTTCTGCCGACATTAAAGGACATGAGCTTGGCCTTGGTTTTGAATATGAGCAACGTACCGACCGTAGCTACGGCCTGTCGCCAGTTGGCCTTTGGGGCTTAATGCGCCAGTTGGTAAACAGCCATATCGACCAGTTAGACGTAACTAACCCACAATTAGTATTTGCTAATGGTGTGTTTCAGGATACCGTTAAATATGACCGTTTATATAATGGTGATGCTCAACGCTTTTTTGACAAACAATTACGTAACAAACTAGGCTTACCTGTTAATGGTTTAGACTGGATTGGTACCGATGCGTTAGACCGCAACGTGCTAAGCCTTGACATGTTTAGCCCAGATGAGTTATTTAATGGTGGCGGCGGTTCTAGCCTTGTAGCTTACAATGGTTTTGACCATACCGGTAAGCTATTGCGTGGCAACCCAACTTTTGATGACTTTATTAATAAGAAAGATGCTAACGGTAACTTCACCCGCGAGATTGGTGCTTTCCAACCTATTTACATTGCCGGTTACATTCAGGATAAATTTGCCTTCCGCGATATCATATTCAACGTAGGTGTGCGTGTTGACCGTTACGATGCTAACCAGATTGTATTAAAAGACCCATACTCGCTATACGAAACCCGCACAGCAGGTGAGCTTAGCATACCAAACCGCCCAGATAACATTGGCGATAATTATGTAGTATATGTAAAAGACGTTAATAACCCTAGCACAGCCAACATTATTGGTTACCGCAATGGCAACACTTTTTACGATGCTACTGGAACTGAACTTCAAGATGCACAGGTATTGGCACAAGCTACCAACAACGGTAAAATTGCACCGTTCTTGTTAGACCCTCAAAACCAACGTGTATCTTCTAACGCCTTCCGCGATTACAAACCGCAGGTTAACGTAATGCCACGTATCGCATTCCAGTTCCCAATTTCTGATGATGCGCAATTCTTTGCCCACTACGATGTGTTAACTCAACGTCCTACTGCGGCTAACCGTTTCGACCCATTAGATTATTTCTTCTTACAAACTAACCAGGGCAACGTATTAAACAACCCAGACCTTCAGCCACAAAAAACGGTTGACTATGAGTTGGGCTTTAAACAAAAACTGAACGACCGTTCTGCCCTTACCCTTACCGCTTTCTACCGCGAGCTGCGCAACCTTGTTCAGCAACAAGCCGTGTTGTATGCTTATCCTGTAAACTACACCACCTATGGCAACGTAGACTTTGGTACTGTAAAAGGCTTTACCGCTGCTTACGACCTGCGCCGTACGGGCAACGTTCGTTTAACAGCTAACTATACACTTCAGTTTGCTGATGGTACAGGCTCTAACACATCTTTTGCCGCAGGTTTAATCCAGGCTGGTTTAGGTAACTTACGTACACCTATACCACTAAGCTTTGATACCCGCCACCAAATCCAGTTAACGTTTGATTACCGTTACGGACATGGTGCTGACTACAACGGCCCTAAAGGTTTTATGAAACATATCTTTGAAGACCTTGGTGCTAACTTTGTAATACTTGCAAACTCTGGTGTGCCTTACAGCCAACAAAGCAACTACACGCAAGATGGTGCTTTTGGTATCAACGACCGTCCTCAGCTTAAAGGCTCTATAAATGGATCTCGTTTACCTTGGCAGTTCCGTGTTAACGCACGTATCGACAAAAACATAGAGTTACGTTGGGGTAAAAAAGATGATGGTGGCAAACGCAAATCATCTTACCTAAACATTTACTTATTGTGCCAAAACTTGTTCAACACCAAAAACATTATTGGTGTGTACCGTGCAACGGGTAACGCAAATGATGATGGTTTCTTAACCGCTTCTACCTCTCAAGGTATTATCAACGGTAAAAACGATCCACAATCATTTATAAATATGTACCAAATGAAGATTAATAACCCTGCCAACTTCTCGTTACCACGTCAGTTGCGCTTAGGTGCCATATTAAACTTCTAATATAATATTGAATAATTAGCAGCTGTTTAACATCATATAGATTGATTAAACCAAATTAGCAAAGCGATGAGAAGTAAATTAAAATTAGCACTGGTATTAGTAGCCGCATTTGGCGCACTAAACCTGCAAGCGCGAGAAAATGTGGGCAACCATCCCATGAAGCAATCGCAAAACGACAACAAGTCGTTGGCTGCCGCTTGCGACCCCGGCGTTGGCCGTTCAGAACTTAACATTAACAACGTTCGTTGTACTATTTTTACATCGGGCGATATGTGGTGGGATTTGAATACAACTGCCCGTTACGAAATTCCTAAAGGAAGTAACAAGCACTCTATGTTTGCCAGCGCCCTTTGGATTGGTGGTGTAGATAATGGTGGTAACCTTAAAGTTGCCGCTATGACCTACCGCCAAACAGGTAACGACTTTTGGCCGGGCCCACTGGATACCACTACAGCTAGTATTGATATAGCTACCTGTGCCCAGTACGACCGCCATTGGAAAGTTACCCGTGCTGAGGTTGAAGAATTTGTGGCAAACTGTGGTAATCCGGGTTACACTATTCCTGATGATATCCAGTCTTGGCCAGGTAATGGCGATCCGGGTTTATATCAATCTAAATACCTTGCGCCATTCCGCGACTTAAACAACAACGGTATTTACGAGGTGTTTAACTGCGAATACCCTGATTACGATATTACAGGCACCCTTGGCTGCCAGGCTCAGCTTTATGGCGACCAGACCCTTTGGTGGGTGTTTAATGATAAAGGTAACGTACACAGCGAAACCGGTGGTTTACCAATCGGTATAGAGGTTCATGCTCAGGCTTTTGCCTTCTCTACCAACGATGAGGTTAACAACATGACCTTCTATAAGTACAAAATTTTCAACCGTTCTTCTTTTACTGTTGAAGATTGCTACTTTGGCCAATGGGTTGACTCTGATCTTGGTAAATACAACGATGACTATGTAGGTTGCGATGTAACCCGTGGTTTAGGTTTTACTTATAATGGCGATGCTGATGACGATGGCCAGTTTGGTTACGGTATAAACCCACCGGCAGCCGGTTTAGACTTTTTTGAAGGTCCTACTGCTGATGCTAACGATGGTATTGATAACGACCGTGATGGTGTTATTGATGAGCAGGGTGAGCTTATCATCATGTCTAAGTTTGTATACTACAACAACGACTTCTCTATTACCGGTAACCCTGAAAATGCTCAGCATATTTACAACTACCTGCGTGCCCGTTGGAAAGACAATACCCCAATGGTATACAATGGTACTAACGGTTACGGTTCGGGCACTCCTTGCGACTTTATTTTCCCTGAAAGCTCTGACCAGACTTTTGGCTGGGGTACCGGCGGTACACCAAGCAACCCAACCGTACAAGCCCCTTGGGATGAGACTACTGCAGGTAATACCCCTGCCGACCGTCGTTTCCTTCAATCAGCGGGTGCTTTTACCCTTGAGCCTGGT
>JAIXUZ010000395.1 GCA_027483285.1 Bacteroidota bacterium | reverse complement strand
CCTGAAGGGCGAAAGTGGTGTGCACCGTTGGGTGCGCATATCGCCGTTTGATAGTAATGCCAAACGCCATACATCGTTTGCATCGGTATACGTATACCCGCTTATTGACGATAGCATAAACATAGAAATAAACCTTGGCGATGTAACGTGGGATACCTTCCGCAGTGGGGGTGCTGGCGGGCAAAATGTAAACAAGGTAGAAACGGCCGTAAGGTTGCATCACAAGCCATCGGGCATTATTATTGAGTGCCAGAAAGAACGGTCGCAGTTGCGTAATAAGGATTTGGCACTGAAAATGCTAAAGTCGCAACTGTATGAGCAGGAACTGCGTAAAAGGAACGAGGCCAAGGCGGTAGCCGAGGGTACAAAAATGAAAATAGAGTGGGGGTCGCAAATACGTAATTATGTTTTACACCCTTATAAACTGGTTAAAGACCTGCGGACTGACCACGAGACATCGGACACCGGAAAGGTGCTTGATGGTGAGATAAACGATTTTATAAAGGCCTATTTGATGGAATATGGCGCTAAAAAGTAAGCATGAACGCGACACAAAATTTAGACGATAAAACAGTGACGGAAACAAAACACACATCCGCCAAAACCGATACCACCAAAAACAACATTTACTTGTTGCCGGGCCTACTGGCCGACGGCCGGATATTTAAAAACTTTGCCACGGGCGATAACAGCGAGTTTCATTACGTTGTATACCCCGAGCCTGAAAAGAACGAAACACTGGCGCATTTTGCAGGCCGTTTGGCAGCACATATTACCGAGCCTAACCCTGTGTTAATAGGCACATCATTCGGTGGTGTATTATCAGTAGAAATTGCCAAGCACATTGCAGTAAAGCAGGTTATTTTGTTGGGCAGCGTTAAACATCAGGATGAGCTGGCATGGTACAAAAACCTTATTCACCTGCTGCGTTTGCACAAAAGGGTATCGCCACGGGTGATACAACTGGGGGGCTTTGCCAGCCGCTTTTTTGCGCCTAAAGAAACACGCGAGTGGAACACCTTTTTTAACATGGTATACACCACCGGCGGCGATTATATCCATTGGGTGATAGACCGCGTGCTTGGTTGGAAAAACACAGAGTATCCCGAGAATATTTTGCACATACACGGTAGTAAAGACCCATTGTTCCCCATACGCTACATTGCCGAGCCGGTAGTGCTTATAAAAGGCGCAGGCCACAGCATGGTTATGGATAATGCCAAAGAGATTAAGAGCCTTATAAAAGAACATACGGGGATAGAGGTTTAATTCAGAATGCATAATTCAAAATGCAGAATGAATTGCAAAGCGTAAAAAATCCCGCAACTATGTGTAGCAGGACTTTTTACTCAACTGTACTAACCGTAAATAAAAACTAAGCATACCTAAGTATAGGTTTATCTTTTTGTTGCGATAGTATAAGGGCCAACCCCGATGCTATAACCCCTGCAAATAGCTGGTTTAAAGCAATATCGCGGCTAAGTTCGCCGCTTATTAGGCTGGCATTATAATCTGGTTGAAGAAAGTACGATGCTGCCATCAAGCCCATGCTGACTACCGCAGCAACAGTGGTGGTGCCGGGTGTTTTTAAAAATGACATCACCACAATTACAAAAGAACTTAGGGCTGCAATTATTGCACTCATGGCGGCATTTTTAAAAGCGGTTTCGGAGGGTAAAAGCCCCATGGTATTGCCCAGCGATGCTACTTCGGCAGCCAGGGCGGCGTTGCGTTTAAACAGTAAAAAGCCTATGGTAATGCTGGCTAATCCAAGTAGGGCTATCAGCACTTTTAATACAACCTTCATTCGTTGGTACGTTTATTTTTAAGTAAACATACAGCGGCAAAATGTAACGTATTGGGCTAAATTAGCAAGTGTTGGCGGGCACTGCACAAGTGTTTTAAGGGCTTTTACAATTGTTCTTTGCCCTGGCCACGTGCAAACATTATAGCCCCAAAGGCGGCTAAATTGCCCGTAAACAGTTGTATCAGCCCCAACTCTTTACTTGTTGCGGGGCCATTTTGCACCTTGGCATATTCGGGTTGCAGGTAGTACGACAGGATAAGCGACACAATGGTGAACAGCGCAAAAGCCACCAGCATTTTGCGGTTGTTCATAAACAGCAATATAGCCAGCACCACCGCGAAGCCTGCAGTAACAAAGGCCGATGTGGAAGCTGTTTTAAACTCAGCCGCAGGCGGGTAGGTTGGTTTGGGGTTGGTGTTGTTAGCCGATGTTTCGGCCATTTGCTTGTTGTTGGTGTTCAGCATCAAACCAAACAAAGCACTGGCTACACACAACACCACTACAACTATTTTAAGAGCATTCATTCTAAATTCTAATTACTGATTACCGACTACTTCTAATAACTATGAACTACCAACTACTAACTATCTACTTCATATTCGTAAACTGCAGGGCTGTCTCGTAGTCTTTACCCCTAACAATGGCCATGGTGCTCTGCAGGTCATCTATCGACTTTGCCGATACCCTCACCTGGTCGTCCATAATCTGGGGTTGTACTTTAAGGCGAGAGTCTTTAATGTCCTTAACAATCTTGCGGGCGGTGTCTTTATCAATGCCCTCTTTTATCTTTATGTCCTTGCGTATCATATTGCCGCTGGCATAATGTTCCTTACCAAAATCAAGCACCGCAGGGTCTATCTTTTGCTTCATCATACGGCTACGCAGCACATCTTCAATAGCCTCCATGCGCATGTCGTTCTCTGTAGTAATGGTTATGCTCATGCCTTTCTTGTCAAAGTCAATTTCCGTTTTGCTCTCGCGAAAATCGTAGCGGGTCGTAATTTCTTTACGCGCCACATTTATAGCATTGTCAAGGCTTTGGTGGTCTACTTTGCTTACAATATCAAATGATGCCATAGTAACGTTCTTTTGTTCAAAAGTAGTAAAATAGAGTGCTTAAAGTTAAATGCAAACCTGTTTAATTTACAATGCCTATTAAGCAACCTCCGGCAATATAGGTTTAACCCCCCTCTCCCTTGGGAGAGGGGTAGGGGGAGAGGTGAAATGTTAGAAACAATCGACTGGGTAATCATCGCGGCGTACTTTGCACTGTCGCTGGGTATAGGCTTATGGTACAGCAAACGCGCTGGCAAAAGTTCATCAGAGTTTTTCCTTGGCGGGCGCAATATGCCATGGTATCTGGCAGGCATCAGTATGGTGGCAACCACCTTTGCTGCTGATACCCCTTTGGCCGTAAACGAGCTGGTAGTGCAAAACGGCATCTCGGGCAACTGGATATGGTGGAGCGCCCTTACTGGTGGTATGCTTACCACCTTCTTCTTTGCGCGCATGTGGCGCCGGGCCGAGGTGTTGACAGAGCTTGAGTTTATAGAGCTTCGCTATGGCGGCAAGCAGGCAGGTTTCCTGCGCGGCTTTAAGGCAGTTTACCTGGGGCTGATAATGAACACCCTTATAATCGGTTGGGTAAACGTAGCACTTATGACAATCCTGCACGTTATGTTCCCCACCCTTAGTTATAACGAGATTTTGATTTATACCGCAGCCGCAATGGTTATCACCGCGCTGTATTCGTCTATATCAGGCTTATGGGGCGTAGCCGTTACCGATGCTGTCCAGTTTTTAATAGCCATGTCAGGTTGTATAATCCTTGCCGTTATTGTTGTCAATAGCGAAAAAATTGGCGGTATCGATGGGCTTAAAGCCCAACTGGCTGATAAGCCCTGGGCATTCAACTTCTTCCCTTCGGTATCTAACAATGCCCAAGGTGCCGCAGGCACTGCCTATTCTATCACCTGGTTAACCTTTATTGCCTTTGTGGGCGTGCAATGGTGGTCGTCGTGGTACCCCGGTGCCGAGCCCGGTGGTGGTGGCTATGTGGCCCAACGGATGATGAGCGCTAAGAACGAGAAACACGCCATCTTTGCAACCCTGTTTTTTCAAATAGCACACTATGCCCTGCGCCCGTGGCCGTGGATTTTAGTAGGCCTTTGCTGTTTGGTGTTATATCCCGATTTAGCCGTCCCTCGCGAGGGCTATGTTATGGCTATGAACGAGTTTTTACCTGCAGGCTTAAAAGGCATGTTGCTGGTAGCGTTTTTAGCGGCATATATGTCTACCATCTCTACCCAGCTAAACTGGGGCGCCAGCTACCTGGTAAACGACCTTTACAAGCGTTTTACACGCCCTGTAAGCAGTTTTAAAAGCGAAGAGGTAGCCGAAAAACATTATGTTATGGCAGCCCGTATTGTTACCATCGTTATCATGGCTATCGCAATGGTGGTGTCGCCGTTCATCCATTCTATATCGGGCGTGTGGGAGTTTATTATGGAGTGTGGTGCCGGCCTTGGCCTTGTGTTGATACTACGCTGGTACTGGTGGCGTATCAACGCCTGGAGCGAGATTGCCGCAACCATAGCGCCTTTTATAACCTATGCCGTTTGTAAGTTTGGTATAGAGGGTGTTTTGGTAAAGGGGGCTGAATTAGTCTATTGGCAAAACAACAAAATCACCTTCTTTATCACCGTTATTTTCACTACGGTAACGTGGCTTGTAACAACGTTTGCTACCAAGCCCGAGTCTGATGCTACCCTATCACACTTCTACAACAAAGTACGCCCCATGGGCAACTGGGGCAAGTTTACACTGCCTGCCAACGTGGGCAAACCGGGCTATTTGGTACTATGCTGGCTCTCGTCTATCGTTATGATTTATTCAACACTCTTCTTCATCGGCAAACTCATTTTTAAAGAATATTCCGAAGCTGGAATATACGCCGCAGTGGTTGTAGTAGCCTTTTTTATCCTCCGCTACTGCTCTATGAAAACGAAGGTGTTGGAGTAAACCTGACAGTCAATTCTTACAGATATTAATTGTCATATGTCAGATTAACTCTGCCACATGCTTCTTAATATTGTCTGCAATCTTCTGCATAGGCAGGTCGTTGGCATCAAACCCAAACGGATCTTCAATCTCTTCAGCAACCAGCTCAAGGCTCGCTAAAACATAAAATATAAAAGCCACTACCATCACGGAGTAATACCCCATCGATACTGCAAAACCAAACGGCAACGTAGCTACATACATAAAAATAAACTTTTTTATAAACGAGCTGTAAGAGTAGGGGATAGGCGTATTCTTAATCCGCTCGCAGGCACCGCATATATCGGTAAACGATGTTAGTTCGGCATTGATATTAATCAACTGTTCACCGTTTATCTTGCCTTCTTTATGTAGCTTATTAATACGCTTAAACATAAGCGCTGCAATTTGGTTTGGCAGGTGTTTAGATGCGTCTAGGCTTCCTAGTTCAGGGTGTTCAAGTTCATCAAGCATCACGCGTGTACTCTCCAGTTGCAAATGCCTCCGCAAAGCGCTAGCATAAAGCGCTATGGTCTTCCTGAAAAATTCGCGGTTTTCTTTATCATCGGCATATAATGTAGCATCCAGTTTCATGGCCAGGTTGCGACTGTTATTTACTAATGCGCCCCATAGCTTGCGGCCTTCCCACCAGCGGTCATACGCTGTGTTGGTGCGGAAAACCAGCAGCATAGATATAGCAAACCCAAGCAGCGTATGCATTACAGGTACGTTCTTTATCCAGTGGGTGTCTGCCAGGTGCATAAAATGCACTTCTACCAGCACAATAATAAGGGTGTAGGCTGCAGTTGCAAAAATTAAGGGGGCAAGCTTCCAGGCGGTATCAGAGCGTGTAACACGAAAGATACTTAGCCAGTCTTTGTGGTTGTATATTTCCATCCAGTTTTACTCGTTGGGCTGGTTACGTTTTTTAGTGCCTAAAATGCTTTCTAATAATGATGTAATGATGCTTAATATAAAGCTGAACAATATAGCCCACCACAAGCTGTCTATTTGAAACTCGGGCAATATCAGCGTAGCTATGTATAGTATTATCGCATTAATAAACAGCAGGAATATACCAAACGTAAACACGGTAATAGGTATGGTTAGTATTAGCAGCAAAGGCTTTAAAAACGTGTTTAAAAAAGATAATACGATGGCCAAAAACAGCGACAGTAAAAAGTCGGGTTTATCACCATAGCCAATCCTTACGTGCGGGTGCAATAGCATACCTGTTAAAAAAGCGGCCACACCCGATAAAAATATCTTTATTAATAATCTCATATGCGCAAAATTAAATCGTTTTTAGTCGCGGGCTTTAATGTGTTTTAAAATTTCTCCACAAATAAATTCAGCCGCTTTCCCGTCGCCAAAAATAGGTTTATAGTCTATTGCTTTGTCTTTCAACTCGTCAAAAGCATTCATTGTTCGCCCATAATCGGCATCAACCAAAATGGCTGCGCCACCTTCTACAATCTCCACCCACTCAGTTTCCGGGCGTAGTATTATGCAGGGCTTATCAAAAAAGTACGCCTCTTTTTGCACCCCGCCACTATCAGTTATCACCATTTTAGCATTCTTCTCCAGCGCTATCATATCCAAAAATCCCACTGGTTCAATAATCATAAAACGGCTGTTCTTTTCAACTGCAGCCTTTACTTCGGGTTGCAAATGCGTATCCAGCATTTTGCTGGTGCGTGGGTGCAAGGGCAACACAACCGTCAGGTCGTTCTCAATGCTAATGTTGTTCAACGCTAAAAACAGTGCCGATAAGCGCGATTCGTCATCGGTGTTGGCATTGCGGTGTATGGTAGCCAGTACAAAGGGGCTTTGCTTTATGTCAAGCTGTTTTAGTATCGTGCTTTTTTTGTCCGATACATCACCAAAATACAGGCTGTTATCCAACATCAAATCGCCACTATGGTATATCTTGGGGTTGTCTGCCGTATACGGGCCTTCGTTAGTT
>JAIXUZ010000183.1 GCA_027483285.1 Bacteroidota bacterium | reverse complement strand
TTTTACGGCAAAGGCCAGATGCGCTGGAACTACAACCCTAACGACAGCACCTTTACCCACGTGGTAAACGATTATTGCGACTCTACCTACTACTTTGTAAACATAGACCTTGGCCCGGGCAAACGCATCCAAAATCAGCCTTCAACAGATATAACCCCTACGGTTACGGCTACCACATTTACTGATTATGCTGTGCACGATGTTGACCAGATAAACCTTATACAAAGTGGCCGCCAGTGGTTTGGTGAGAAGTTTGATATCATAAACGATTATACCATTGGCTTTAGCTTCCCTAATATTGATAACTCATCGCCGGTAAAATTACGCGCGGTTGTTGCGGCAGCAAACAGTTCAAGTGGTACTAACTTCTCTGTAAAATCGGGCAGCAACTCTATTGGCAACTTTAGCGTGCCAACGCTGGGTGGCAACACCTACCAGGCTGCTGTTGATGTGTTTGCCAAGTATAAATTCAATACCTCATCATCAAGCATACCTATTACCATAACCAAACTAACCCCCAATTGCGAGGGCTGGCTAGACTACATTGAACTACAGGTAATGCGCAATCTAAGCTTTACAGGCGCACAAATGCAATTCCGCAACGGCAATACCGTTGGTGCCAACCAGGTAACAAAATATGTTTTGGGTAATGGTAACAGCGTGCGCATTTGGGATATTACAGACCACCAGAATGTAGCGTTACAGCAAACAACCCTTAACGGCTCTGCCGCTGAGTTTGCCCAGCCTAGCGATAACTTACGCGAGTTTATTGCCTTTAACGGAAGCTCTTACGGCACTCCTATTGCCATTGGCAGCGTAGCCAACCAAAACCTGCATGCTTCGGCACCGGTAGATATGGTTATTGTATCGGCCCCTGAATTTGTAAGCTATGCCAACCAGGTAGCCGATCTTCACCGTAATAATGATAACCTGCGTGTGTTGGTAACCACGCCACAAGCCATCTACAACGAATTTTCGAGTGGGGCCCGCGATATTGTAGCCATACGCTCTTTTATGCGCATGCTTTATAACCGCAATAGCGGCATACCTGCCGACCAGCCTAAGTACTTACTATTGTTTGGTGATGGCTCTTACGACAATAAATACCGCATTGCCAACAATCAGAATTTTATCCCAACTTATGAGAGTGATGAATCGCTAAGCATTACCGGCTCTTATACCGCTGATGATTATATGGGCCTTTTAGATGATAATGAAGGGCGCTACTTCACTTTTCCACCAGAGCCTATTGATATTGGCATAGGCCGCATACCTTGCAGCAACGGCACCGAGGCACAGGTGGTAGTCAAAAAAATTAACGATTATGTTAATGTTGCCGGCCAACGCGACTGGCGCAACATGATTAGCTTTTTTGGCGACGACCAAGACTATAACGCCCACCAGGGCCAATCTGATGATTTAAGTGTGCTGGTTGATACCCTTTACAAGCCGTTTAATATTGAAAAAGTATTTTGCGATGCCTACGTACAGGAAAGCACTGCCGGTGGCCAGCGCTACCCCGAGGTTAAGGACCTACTAAACAGCCGCGTAAACCGTGGTGGCCTTATTGTAAACTATACAGGCCACGGTGGCGAAGCCGGATGGACTGCGGAAAAAATATTGGAGATATCAGATATTGACAGCTGGACAAATACTCACAACATGCCCGCATTTGTTACAGCAACATGCGAGTTTAGCAAGTATGACAACCCCGCTCGTACATCGGCCGGAGAGATGGTTTTGATAAACGACAATGGTGGTATATGCTTATTTACTACCACCCGTGTAGTATACTCGAGCCCTAACTTTACGCTGAATACCAAGTTTTATCAATACATGCTAAATACCATTAAAGTAGGCCAGCGTCCTCGTATGGGCGATTTATACCGCTCTACCAAAGTGGCTATGGCTAATGATGGTAACTCGCGAAACTTTACCCTGTTGGGTGACCCTGCCCTGCGCCTTAACTACCCGATACATGATGTGGTAACTACCGAAATTAATGGTAACCCGGTTACCCAATCATCAATAGATACTATTAAAGCATTACAACTGGTAACAGTAAAAGGGTATATTAAAAGCAGAACAGCACCGGGCGTTCTTACCGGCTACAACGGAACTATTTACCCAACAATATATGATAAGCCCATTACCGTACAAACCCTTGGCCAGGATGAGGACAGCCCGGTAATGACTTTTAAAACCCAACGCAACATTATATACAAAGGCAAAGCCAGTGTGGTAAACGGTGAGTTTACTTTCACATTCCCTGTACCTAAAGACATATCATACCAATATGGTTATGGCAAAATAAGCTACTATGCCGAAAATGGTGTGCGCGATGAAGATGCCCACGGTATTAAAGAACTGGTTATTGGCGGCTCTGACACATCAAACTTTTGCGACAATGTAGGCCCGGCAATTATGTTGTATATGAATGATACCAAATTTGCCAACGGCGGTATGACCAATGAGAACCCAATCCTTTTAGCCATGTTGGCCGATACCAACGGTATAAACACGGTAGGCACTGGCATTGGCCACGATTTGATAGGTATACTGGATAACAACACCCTGGAGCCTTATGTATTTAACGACTACTACGAAGCAAATTTAAATTCATACTCTCGCGGTAGCGTACGTTACCCATTTGCAGGCTTAAAAGATGGCCCACACAGTTTACGCGTAAAAGCATGGGATGTTTGCAACAACTCTAACGAAGCAACTATTGACTTTGTAGTTGCGCGCGATGCTGGCTTGGCACTTGAACACGTACTTAACTACCCTAACCCGTTTACAACGAATACCTGCTTTATGTTTGAACATAACAGGCCAAACGAATCGTTAGATGTGCAGGTGCAGGTATTTACGGTATCGGGCAAAATTGTAAAAACCATAAACACCACGCTGAACACCGGCGGTTTCCGCGCCGATTGCATTAGCTGGGATGGTTTAGACGACTTTGGCGATAAAATCGGTAGAGGTGTGTATATTTACCGCCTGAAAATAACCGACGAGCAAGGCAAGAAAGCCGACAAGTATGAGAAGCTCGTCATTTTGAACTAATTATGCCCCAAAATGTTAAGGGAGGTGTGAATCTCTCGTTTGACAATACAGAAGTTGCCTTTGCCGGAAAAAGCGATTATGATCTTAAACGGGCCTACTGGCTATTTAAGCTTATAGGCAGCAATACCCTTGTAAAAATAAGTAAGCCCTTTGCCAACCTGGCGGTTGATTTGCACCTGCCTATTGGCCCAATTGTAAGGCAAACGCTGTATAAGCAGTTTTGCGGTGGCGAAACGATAAGCGATTGTGACCACACCATGCAATACCTTGCCGATTATGGGGTGGGTACTATACTGGACTACTCTGTAGAAGGAAAAGGCACTACTGCCGATTTTGAGCGCGTTGTGAATGAGGTGCTGGAAAGCATAGAACAATCTAAAGCCGATAAACGCATTGCTTTTGCAGTGTTTAAGGTTACTGGCCTTGCCCCTTTTGAATTGCTTGAAAAGGTAAGCGCCCACGATAAACTGAGTAAAGAAGAACAAGCAGAGTGGCTAGCCGTAGAACAACGGGTGGCCACTGTTTGTAAAGCCGCTGCGGAAGCTGATACCCCTATATTTTTTGATGCCGAAGAAAGCTGGATTCAACTGGCGGTAGATGCCCTTTGCTATCCACAAATGGAATTGTACAACAAACAAAAACCGATTGTATACAATACCATACAGCTATACCTTACTGAGCGCTATGCACATATGGTAGATGCCCACCAAAAGGCTAAGGCCGCAGGATATATTCCCGGGTTTAAACTGGTGCGTGGTGCCTATATGGAAAAAGAGCGCAACCGTGCCGAAAAAATGGGCTATACATCGCCGGTGCAGATAAATAAGCAGGCTACCGACGATGGGTACAACGGCGCTTTAAAATACTGTGTAGAGCATATTGAAACACTGGCCATTTGCGCGGGCTCTCACAACGAAGAAAGCTGCATGCTGCTGGCAGATTTAATGCACAGTGCAGGCTTGCCATACAACCACAAGCATATCTACTTTTCGCAATTGCTTGGCATGAGCGACCATATCAGCTTTAACCTTGCCTATGCAGGCTACAACGTGGCTAAGTATGTGCCGTATGGCCCTGTACGCGATGTATTGCCATACTTATTGCGCCGTGCCGAGGAGAACACCTCTGTTGCCGGTCAAACCCCAAGAGAATTATCGTTGCTTATTAAGGAAAGGAAACGGAGGAAGTAATTAAATAAGTTCGTAGTTATAAGTTCATAGTTTTAACCTTGTCTGCTTTTTTATCCTCTGTAATTCCAACGCTGCACAAGCACTTAATAAGGTAATAATACTCACCCAAAAAGCAGGGCTAACATATGGTGGGTTATACTCACAACTAATGTTATTTGTACCATCTTGTAATGGTATAACAGTTATTATTCCGCCTTTAATAGTTTGCTTTTTAGGACCAACCTGCACATTAATATCCCAAAACTTAGCCATGTTATGTTGCATGATTAATGTATCGCCACCTTTAGAATCAGCTAATATTCCAATGCTACTGCTATGGTTGTTATTGGTAAATTCCAGCACTGCGGTAAGGCAATAAAATAGTGATTTATCAGCATAGCCTTTTGAATTGAAGGATTCAAATTCAGCAAAATTCTTTAACCTGAAAGGGTTGTTACCATCATACGACGATTCGCGATAAAATATACCAAGGTTGCGCCACAGGGGTGCAGGTGCATCAAAGTGAGTATTGCCCATCAGGCGGTTGTTGTCAATAGTAGGCACTTGTGGCATTTTTGCAATGAAATCTTCTATCACCTGCGGGCTTTCTTTATTAATAACGGTAGTGCCAATATTTAGCTGCACAAACACAATGCTATTGGCTATGGCCACAAATGCTAATGCCTTTAGATTTTTTCTGAAGAAGAAAACCAGCGATAGAAACGCCAGTTGCAAAGTACCGCCTAATAGCGCCGCGGCTGACTGTCCCGGCATATC
>JAIXUZ010000405.1 GCA_027483285.1 Bacteroidota bacterium | reverse complement strand
AGCTAGTTTGTAAAACAAACGACTCTTTAGCCTTTTTGTCTTTTTTTTTTTTTTTTTTTGTAAGATTTTTACGGGTAGTAGACATAAAGTCTTTACCTGTCATCTCTACCTCTTCTGGCAGCGTACCCGTACTTTGCAGCGGGGTGAATTTAGAAAAATCGTACTGTGCAGCCGTTTGGCTGTAGCCAGATAACACAAGCCCTACAAAGGCAAGTAGTAGGAATTTTTTTTTCATTTGGTTCCAATAGTCAGGAAACAAATGTAAAAAGAAACTATTTGTCTGCCAATAATTTAGAAAAATAATTAGCGCCCCTTTTGGGCTATGCTCAGGTTGTTTTTAAACAGTTGGTTTGCAGGGTCAAGCTTAACTGCCTTTTCTCCATAAGGTATAGCCTTTGCATATTGGCCCAAATCATTATAAGCAGAGCATAGGTTATTAAATGCCAGCGCAAAATTTGGATTTATTTCCAGCGATTTATTGTACATATCAATAGCCAGATTGTATTGCTTTTGCCTGTGGTAAGCCAGGCCGGCATTTAAATAATCAACTGCTGAATTTTTAGCGGCAAGGTCTGTTCCTTGTTTTTTCTGGCTTACAGCATAGTTTAAGTTGCCTTGGGCTAATGCATAATCGGGGCTGGCTTTTAATGCCTTATTGCATGCCTCAATAGCCAAATCAAACTTACCTAAAGCATTGTAGGCCGAACATATATTGTTATAAGCCGCGGCATAGTTAGGGCGGGCTATTAAGGCATCTTCTGCGGCAGATATACAACCCTCGTAGTTACCTGCGTTGTAGTATTCAAGACTTAAGTTTAAGAAATTTTCGGGCGTTGGGCTGGTTTTAACCAGAGCCTGCAACTCATCAACCTTTGTTTTACGGTTTTGGCTGGCCTTCAGGTAATAGTCGGCATACTGGTTGCCGGGGAAGCGTTGCAACATACGCTGGGCCATGTTTTTCATTTTATCCCATTGGTACTCTGCAAAATAAAAACCCATAACTGTTGTATAAGTTGCTTCGTAGTCGGGGCCAAGGTTTACAGCCTGCTCGGCATTCCAAATAGCTTCTTCTTTGCGGCCCTGCTTCCATAGCCAATTGGCATAAAAATAATACCCACCGTAAAAATTGCCGGCATATTTTTGACCTAGTTTAAAATGGTCGTCTATGTCTTTGTAGTATTTTGCTGGGTTACCTTCCTGTAAACCCAATGCATCATAGGCTAAAGCAATATTTATATGCAGGTAGGTATAGTATGGGTTATACTTAAGCCCCATATTATAATACTTAATAGCATTGTTTAGGTATTGTATTGCCGTAGCTTTATCGCCTTTGGCAGAATACTCAAACGATTTATTGTACTGTGTAAGAGCGTAATTCATTAACCCTCGGCCATTTTTAGGGCTTTTTACCGTTACATCATACCAAAGCGATTCATCATTATCCCATACAATATTGCGTTGGTAGGTGCCGTAACCATAGCCTGCAATTACCAAAACGGCAAGGGTGGTCAATATTCCTTTCATGGCACCCGAATCAAGTATTTTTTGCTCGTACTTTTTAAATAATAGGTATAGTACCCATACTACACTAATGGCCAAACCAATGTTCGGAAAATACATACGGTGGTCGTTTAGTACCTCAGCAAAAGGTTGGATACTTGATGATGGTAATAAGGCCAGGAAATACCAGAATAAACCAAATGCAATAGGGCGTAGTTCTTTTCTTTTAGTCAATAAAAACGAACCTCCCAATAGTGCCAATATAAATAACAGGCCTACAAAAAAGCGTGGATCTGATTTTGGAAAAGCCACCATATCTGAGTCTGCACTTAAATGCATAGGGGCAAAAAATTCTATAAAATATAAAAATGCCACATATACTTCGGTTGTTACATATTGGCCCACAGTTAATACACTTGGCATATAGGTTTTAGGTGTTTTATGCATTACCAAGGCGTAAGCCAAAATGGTAAACACAAAACTTATTACTGTAGGCAAAAGTACTGCGGGTTTAAATATTTTTTGCCATGTTGTAGATTTAAGAATATCGGTAAGGCTTATTTGTTGCTCTATCAAAACAACATACACAATAAGCAAAGGGGCAAACATTAAGGCCGATGCTTTTGCCAGGATACCCAATATCATAGGTACTAAGTACAAGAAATACTTACGCCCTGCGGGCCAGTACTGGTAAACAACAAACGCCATAACCACCAGCATGGTAGAGTAAGAGTCGCTACGGGCACATACGTAGTTTATCGTTTCTGCATTTATGGTATGGAACATGTACAAAAATGTGGCAAACATGGCAAAAAAGCGCATATAGCGCCCTTCGCCCGACAGGGCGAATAACCGGGCAATAAAAAAGTACATTAATACCCCCTGAACCAGGTACCAAAAGAAATTAGACCAATGAAAAGTAAGGGGTTTAGGTTGGTCATTTTTACGCGTTATGTAAGGCGATGCAACTGCCTTATCTACCAATGCTTTGTACTCCGGGGTATTCATCTTACCGGCTTTTTCCATAGCCTCCAGTTCGTCGCCAAGGCCCTTACCTAATTGGTAGCTTACCCAATAATCAACCCCATATGAAAAAGGTATAACCGGGCGGTACATCTGGTTTGCCGTTAGCGGGGTAATTGTGCGTGCATCTGTAAAATACAGCTTAGCGTTTTTCTTTACATCGCGTATATAAATATTCTCAACTATAGTATGACTATCATCAAAATGGAAAGCATTGTCAAAATGGTTGTAGTAAATGCCAAAAAGTGCCACAAGGCCAATAATTGCAATGGCCCATAGAGTTTTATTATCCCCGGGGTAGCTTTGATTATTTAATGCCTGTACTGTAACTTTTTCCTTCTTCATGGTACAAATATGGTATAAAGGCAAAAATATGATAAAATACCTGTAGCTTTAACCTTAATATTCTTATGCAATTTCAACAACCTCCTATGTTAAAAAACCTGCTATTAGCTTTTGTGCTATTTACCTCTGCCATATTAACTGCCCAGGTACCCGAATATGATGATGATAAAGGGGTTGAAGGAAAAATAGCTTACCGTTGTTATGTAGACCTTACCAAAGTGCACGATGATAAACTTACCGTGTTGGTTTACCCACCCAAAACACAAAGCAACACCATTGAATACCGCATTCCGCGCATGGTGCCCGGCACCTATTCTGTATACGACTTTGGCCGTTTTGTATCAAACTTTACAGCCTTTGACAGTAAAGGCAAAAAGCTAACTGTGACCCAAACAGATAAAGATGGGTGGTTAATTTCTAATGCGTCAACCTTAAACATGGTTAGCTACGATGTGGAAGACACCTGGGACACCGACCAAAACGAGAATATTATTTTTGAACCCGCAGGCACAAATATTTTAGCCGATACCAACTTTGTGCTAAACAACTTTGGCTTTTTTGGTTATTTAAAAGACCAAAAAGAAATACCTTATGAGTTATATATTACTAAGCCTGTAGGGTTTTATGCCTCAACCGGGGCTGAGAATTTAAGCACGGGCAAAACCAACGATGTTATTAAGTTTGACAACTACCATCAACTGGCCGACTCGCCCATTATGTATTGCAGGCCCGATACTGCCTGGCTAAATATAGGCGGGGCTAAAATTCTGGTTTCTATATACTCTCCCAACCAAAAAGTATCGGCTAAAGAAATTGCCCCCGATATTAATAAGATACTTACCGCCCAAAAAGATTATTTAGGTGGCACATTGCCAGTAAAAAAGTACGCGTTTATTATTAGCCTTTTCCGTGGTTTCTCAGGTAAATCAGGTTCTTACGGGGCGTTGGAACATTCGTATTCATCATTCTACTTTTTGCCAGAGGGTAGCGCTACGGGCTTATCACAAAGTGTTAAAGATATTTCGGCACATGAGTTTTTCCATATTGTAACGCCGCTCAACATACACTCTGAAGAGATTCAGTTTTTTGATTATGACAACCCAAAAATGTCGGCGCACTTGTGGATGTACGAAGGTACTACTGAATACGCGGCATCGTTGGTGCAAATAAAATCTAACCTTATTACGCTGGAAGATTATATTGATGTGTTGCAGGATAAAATAAACAGCGCAAAGAAGTATAACGATTCGTTGCCATTTACTACCATGAGCCTTGGTGTGCTTGATAAGTATGAAGACCAATATGGTAATGTATATGAGAAAGGGGCACTAATAGGTTTATGCCTTGATATAAAACTCCGCTCTTTATCAGAAGGAAAATACGGCATACAAAACCTGATGGCTGATTTATCTAAGAAGTATGGTAAAAACAAACCCTTTAAAGACGACCAGTTATTTGATGAGATAACCCGCCTTACATACCCCGAAATTGGCACCTTTTTAAAAACCTATGTTGGGGGCAGTGCGCCTTTGCCTATTAAAGATATTGTGCAACTGGTAGGGCTACAGTATACCAACGAGAGTGCCGACAAGCGATTGTTTATAGCGGGGCGCAAAGCTTTTGCAGGCTCCAGTGCAATATT
>JAIXUZ010000392.1 GCA_027483285.1 Bacteroidota bacterium | reverse complement strand
GCCATATTAACCGAACCCAGCTTGGTTTTGGTCTGGCTTTCGAAAACAGGCTCTTGAACCTTAATACTGATAGCTGCAATAATTGAGGTTCGGATATCCGATGCCTCAAAATCCTTCTTATAAAACTCACGTAGAGTCTTAACAATACCCTCGCGCAATGCATTTTGGTGCGTGCCGCCCTGGGTAGTATGCTGTCCGTTTACAAAGCTGTAATATTCCTCGCCATATTGGGCTCCGTGTGTAAAGGCAATTTCAATATCGTAGCCACGTAGGTGGATGATTGGGTATAAAACCTCGCCACTAACTGTGTTGCGAAGTAAATCTAACAGGCCATTCTCGCTTTTATATTCCTGGCCGTTGTAGTGTAAAGAAAGGCCCGGGTTAAGATAAGCGTAGTTCCAAATCATATTCTCCACATACTCGTGGCGGTAATGGTAGTTACCAAACACCTGCTCATCAGGAATAAACGTAATAGCAGTACCATTGCGTTTTTCTAAAGGTGCTGGAGGATTATCAACCGTAACATAGCCCCGTTCAAATTCAGCCAGTTTAACCTGGCCTTCGCGGTGCGATTCTACTTTGAAGTAGCTGGAAAGGGCGTTTACCGCCTTGGTACCTACCCCATTTAAGCCAACAGATTTTTTAAAGGCAACAGAATCGTACTTGGCGCCGGTGTTTATTTTAGAAACAGCGTCAACCACCTTGCCTAAAGGGATACCACGGCCATAGTCGCGGATTTTAACGGTACGGTCTTTAATAGAAATTTCTACTTTTTTACCATGACCCATTACAAACTCATCGATACAATTATCGATTACCTCTTTAAGCAATAGGTAGATACCGTCATCAGGGCTACTACCATCGCCTAATTTGCCTATGTACATACCGGGGCGAAGGCGCATGTGTTCGCGCCAGTCGAGCGACCGGATACTATTATCATCGTATACTGGTTCTTTTTCAGCCATAGCCTCTCTCCTACTCTTAGTTAGTTGTCGGTTGCCTGTTACCGACAGTATTATATGCAAAGATACAGCAAATTAGGGGTTAGCGGTTAGGTTTCAGGGGGCAGTAATTAACAAAATCAGTTTAAAAATTAAACATTTACCCCTACCCCTGCTGTAGGTTGATTAATTGGCTATGGTGTTACAATCGAAGTTATCGTCGAATTTGGTTTGGCCAATTTCGTTAGCGTTAACATTGTCTAAAATAATGTAACTGCTATTGGCATTTAGCGGCTTATGAACATATATGCCAACGTTAATACTGCCACTATTAAAGTAAGGCATAGTGCCTGATAATGTATCTGTTGCATTTATCAACTTAAAGCCAAGGTTAAAGTTGGGGGCAAACCAAAGTTCGGCTGTAAGGTTAGAAGCTGAGCCTACCCACGACTTATGGAAATTTTGAGGTAGTTGGTTTTGGTAGCCGGGGATAACAGAGACAATACTATCGTTACGGAAAATAATAGAGCCTGCATTGGCAGTACTGCTGCGGAAGTTGATTTCGATATAGCCGGCGGCATCTGCCACGGTAACGGTATTGATTATTACCGACCATTTGGAGCGGTATGGTATAACAGTATGGTATATAGGCACTAGGTTGGCATCGTTACTTTCAATACCAATGCCATTTTGAGCATCGCTTAAGGTATTGCCCTGAAAATTGCGTATCGTAAGAAACCCGTTGAAAATTCTTAGTACATCATCGTTGCCCGAAGCGCCTGGAACGTTGGTTGACCAAACAGTTGGGCAGTTGTTTTCGGGAAGTTCCTTTTTACAGGCAGTAAAACAAAAAACGCTTATAAATAAGGCGGGTAAGAGCTTTTTCAATGGTATAAATATAAGGCGTGTAACAATGGGAAGATTTGTGTTACCAGCGCAATAACGTCAATTTGTGAATGTTTAGTATGTTAAAAAAAATATAAAACCTTTTAGGGGACACGTATGTTAAAGAGCCAAAACCCTAGATTATTAACAATTTAGGTAGTTATAATTATTATTTATTAACAAGTGCGGTTGCTATGTATAAATTTTTACTTTTGCCACCATTTTTGGAACGAATAGTAACCCAATCTTAACGAGATAAAACTATGTATTGGACACTTGAATTAGCTTCATACCTAGAAGATGCCCCCTGGCCCGCTACAAAAGACGAGCTTATTGATTTTGCCATGCGCACCGGGGCGCCTATGGAAGTGATAGAAAACCTTCAAGAAATTGAAGACGAAGGCGAAGCCTACGAGACAATAGAAGAGATATGGCCTGACTACCCAACGAAGGACGATTTCTTTTTTAACGAAGACGAATACTGACAAATTAACGCAAAGACTGACAGAGTGCTATATGAGCCTATAATGTCTTTGTAAGCTTAAACCGCAATGGATACAAGGCCTTTGCGGTTTTTTGCATTTTAAAAGCTAACTTTGGCTATCCTTTTGATAGAGATAACCGACTACCATATTATAAAGAACAGACATGTCGAATTTTATAACCCGTATTTTTAGTAAATTTTTAGGTAATAAGAGCGAGAGCGACCTTAAGTTAGTAACCCCGGTTGTAGGTCAGGTTGCGGCCGCTTACGAGATAATATCTAAACTTAGCAACGACCAGCTGCGTGGCAAAACTGCTGAATTTAAAGAGCGTATTGCCAAACACATAGAAGCCGAAACCACTGAGATAGCAGCTATGCAACAGCAGATTGACGAGCGGCCGGATATGGGTATTGAAGAAAAGGAAAACCTATTTGTTGAGATAGACCGCCTGGAGAAAGAGAAGTATAAAAAGATTCAGGATGCGCTGAATGAGATATTGCCAGAGGCTTTTGCCGTAGTAAAAGAAACCGCCAAGCGTTTTAAAGAAAATGAAAAGGTAGAGGTAACCGCTACAGCATTTGACCGCGATATGGCTGCATTGAAAGCCAACGTGGAAGTTAGCGGAGATAAGGCCTTATGGCACAACAGCTGGATAGCAGCCGGTAATAAAGTAACCTGGGATATGGTGCATTATGATGTGCAGCTTATTGGCGGGTTGGTTTTACATCAAGGTAAAATATCGGAAATGGCAACGGGCGAGGGTAAAACCCTTGTGGCTACATTGCCAATGTACCTTAACGCCCTTCCGGGTTTAGGTGTACACGTAGTAACGGTGAACGACTACCTGGCCAAACGCGATAGCGAATGGATGGCCCCGATATTTGAATTCCACGGCCTGCGCATAGATTGTATAGACAAACACGAGCCAAACAGCGACGAACGCCGCGCGGCTTACAACGCTGATATTACATATGGTACTAATAATGAATTTGGTTTTGACTACCTCCGCGACAATATGGCGCGTGGTATGGACGAACTTGTTCAACGTAAACATAACTATGCTATTGTGGATGAGGTTGACTCGGTATTGATTGATGATGCCCGTACACCTTTAATTATATCTGGCCCCACTCCTAAAGGCGACCGCCATGAGTTTACCGAGCTGAAACCAAAAATTGAGCGTTTGGTAAATGCGCAGAAATCGTTTATAAATACCGTACTATCTGAAGCCCGTAAACACCTTGCCGATGGTAATGAGAAAGAGGCAGGTTTAGCCTTATTACGTGCCCACCGTGGTTTGCCCAAGAATAAAGCCCTAATAAAATTATTAAGCGAGCCGGGTGTTAAGGTTATTATGCAGAAGACGGAAAACTTCTACATGCAAGACCAAAACAAAGAGATGCCACAGGTAGATAAGGAGCTATACTTTGTAATAGAAGAGCGTAACAACTCGGTTGACTTAACAGAAAAAGGCCTTGAGTTGATTACTGAGACAGCGGCAGATACTAACTTTTTTGTAATGCCAGATGTAGGAGCATCTATTGTTGAGATAGAAAAAGCGCCGGGAACAGCTGAAGAGAAATTGCAAAAGAAAGATGATTTGATGAGGGATTTCTCCATTAAATCAGAACGTATACATACCGTAAACCAATTGTTAAAAGCATACGCCCTGTTTGAAATAGACGTGGAGTATGTAATAATGGATGGTAAGATTAAGATTGTTGATGAGCAAACAGGCCGTATTTTAGATGGACGCCGTTACTCTGATGGTTTACACCAGGCTATTGAGGCGAAAGAAAACGTTAAGATTGAAGCCGTAACCCAAACCTATGCTACCGTTACGTTGCAAAACTACTTCCGTATGTATGGCAAACTTGCCGGTAT
>JAIXUZ010000220.1 GCA_027483285.1 Bacteroidota bacterium | reverse complement strand
GTAACATAGCCAAAGCGCTGCAACACGGTATAGTGGGTAACGGCATGCTTGCCCATCTCACTCCCTTCGGGGAAAACAGCCATTATTTTACGGTCGCGCAGGTCGCGGCCTATATTGCCAACTATGGTGCCTTTGTCTTCTTTCATATCGCCCCACACCACAGCCTGGTAGGTGCGTTTGGTGGTACGGTTAAAAAACTGCTTGGCTAAAAATGCCAGCGCGTATTCGTTCTTCGCCATCAGCATAATGCCGCTGGTGTTTTTGTCAAGGCGGTGCACTAACCCCGGGCGTACATCGCCGGGCTGGCTGGGCATATTTTCAAAATGGTATAACAGAGCGTTTACCAGCGTGCCGGTGTAGTTGCCATAACCGGGGTGCACTACAAGGCCTGCCTGCTTGTTTATTACCACCACATCATCATCTTCATAAACAATATCAAGCGGAATATTTTCGCCTTTAAGCTCTATAATGCGGGGTGGGTGCGGCAGGACTATGCTAATAACATCGTACGGCTTTATGCGGTAGTTAGATTTTACCGGCTTATCGTTTACCAGAATATTGCCCACATCGGCGGCGGCTTGGAGCTTTGTGCGCGATGTTTTTTCCATCCTGTTGTGCAGGAATTTATCAATACGGAGCAGGTCTTGCCCTTTGTCTACCGTAATGCGGAAATGCTCAAAAAACTCTCCTTCGGGGTCGCCCTCGCCTTCCGGCAAAAAGGCGTCTAATTCTTCTTCGTCGCTAAATATCATTAGCGTGCTATAATTAGCTTGCGCGTAGCGCTGGTGTTATGCCCGTCAAAACGCACAAAATATAATCCGTTACTCATTGCTGATATGTCTATTTGAGCGTTAGTTAGCTGGCCGCTTTCTATAAGCAGGCCTTGTATATTGAATATTGAATAGGTAACCGGCTTGTTGCCAAAATCGGCAGCATTGCCTATAAATACACGGTCGTTAGCAGGGTTGGGGTATAATATTATGTTGCTTACGTTACGTGCCTGCACAGGCTCGTTTATGCCCAGCGGGTTAATAACATTGTCGCCAACTACTGGGCGCATCATTAATGAGCCAATATCAGATACTTGTGCCCAGTTGTTAGTTGTTACCTTATAATACAGGCGGTCGTTATGCACGGTGTTTTTATCGTAACCAATGTTAATGCTGTATTGGTCGGCCTGGTACCAGCCTACAAAAAAGTTGCCTACAGGTAGTTGAAAAACACTGTCTATAGTATAAGTAACAAACTCGTTTAGCGAATCGGCGTATTGAGGGAACAAGCCGCGTTTTTCATACAATACATCGCCGGGTAAATCGGGGTTAGATGAGCTTGGGCCCCAAACACGTAGGTAAAACTCGCGGCCCGAAACATCCTGTATGCCATCTTTTACAAAATAAAAATGCACACCCCTTAACGTATCAGGAAAGTTTAGCTGGTAACGTGCCGCACAAGAGCCACCGCCGGGTGCCGAAAGGACAAAGCCAGCTTCGGCAGTACCATCATCGTATGCGTAGTAATCAGAAAATACCTGGTTAAACACAAGTGTATCGTTGCGGGTTTCCATATCTACAAATGGGGTAGAGGTATCGCGGAACACGTGGGTAATAGAGTAAACGGTGTCCTGGGTCATAGGCTCAGGAAAGCCACAGTTTACCAGCGTAGGGAATGTTTGTACCGCATCAGGATTATAACCATTGGTATACACAGGCTCTAGCGGGGCTTGCGCACTGGGTAGTGTTTCATCGCATGTGCCAACGTTGTAGTTTGTACTGTAGTAGCGGTAGGTGCAATCTACAGCGCTATCGGCAATATTGGTTTGGGTTAACCGTATTTTACCAAAATACTCGCTGCTTATATACTGGTTAAATGGCATTTGCTGGTAATTGCGCAACATGCTTGGGGCTTTGTATACAAAGCCTACATCGTTAAAAGTAGTATCGTTTTTGGTACGGTTTTTATTAAGGTAAATGTAGTCTACATGCCATTGGTCGAACATACCATACAGTGCTGCCGAGCGGCGGAACTGGAACTTAAAGTTATTGTTGTAATAGGCAGGGTCTGTAATTGGAATCATCACCAGCTTAAAAGTATCAAGCGGAGCGGCTTCTGTCTCCCAAACTTTAACCCAAAGCGCTGTAGTGTTATTATAAAACCAAAGGCTGAACAGGTCTGTTTGTTCGGGTGCTTCGCCACGGCCCTGTGGCTGAAAGGTAAAGCTGAAGTATAGCGAGTCAGCAGCGGTAACGCTATCCAAATCAATAGGGCGCGATGTTAAAAAGTCACTTTCGCCTGTTAGCGGGTAAGGACCATAGGCAATGCCTTTAGAGTTTAGTCCATCAAATGTGGCACAGCCTACTGTTGGTGGGCCTATACAAAAGTCGGGGTTGACAAATACGTTAGAGTCTGCAAACAATGTACCATCAGGGTATCCATATTGTCCGCCTGAAAAGTCTTCTAAAAACGGCAAATCAATAATACTGTCGCCAAGGGCCTTAGCCTGCTTGTTGGCAGGGGCTTTATATTTTACCAAAAAAGGATTTTCGCGCAAGGGGAAAAGCTGCGGCTGTGCTACCGCAAACAGTGGCAACAGCAACAATACCAATAATAGGTTCCTAGTCGTCAAAGCTTGGTACTTGTCGTTCTTCATTCGTTATTGTTGATGAATCTGGTTCGGTAGGGGCTAATGTTTCTTTCCGCAAAAATATATCTATAAACGCCCCGTTCTTAATTTTAGTACTATCATTGGCAAAAGGGCTTTGGCGGAATACAAACGCGGCTGCACTATCAGTACCTGTATTAAATTCGCCCTCGTACTGCACCACACCCAGGGCAAAGCCTTTAGACGATAGCAGGTTTATTGCTTCATCTCTTGTTAAGCCCACCAGGTTAGGTATTATGCCATCGCTAATAATGCCTTTGCCTACCACAATCCTTATTTTAGAGCCTTTCTCTATCATAGTGCCGGGTTTAATGCTGCTGCCATTATATTTCATGCCCAATACAACGGGCAACCCTTCAGCATAGCTTACCCCCTCCAGTTTAAGGCCATAGGTCTCAAGCGTAGCCGCTGCTGCCTTAAGCGATTGGTCTAGCAGATTAGGCATTTTAACCATTTGCGGGCGGGTAGATGTAACCGTTAGGTAAATGGTACGCCCCTCTTTTGCCGTAGCGTTTGGCATAGGGTCTTGCCCAATAACAATGCCTTTTTGGCCTTTGGGGTCAAATATGGAGTCGATAACCATATAGTCTACCCCCTCTTTAGAGGCAAAGTTCGATACATCTTCAACCTTAAGCCCCCTGAAATCAGGTACTTTGATTTTATCGCCGGGGCTGGTATACACCTTTAAACCCCACAGGGCCAACCACGAAAACAATACAACACTAGAGGTAGCAAGGAAAATGTGCTGCCAAAATAGTTTTGTGCGTACAAAGCTGATTAGATTCATTTTATGCGTGTTGGCCTTTTATAGCGTTTTCGCGGCGTTTTTGTTGCAAAAAGCCAAATTCTAATACTTTATCAATAAACTCGTAAGGTTTGTAACCGTTTATAGCCGTTTGGTGAAAAATAGCCGTAGCGGGTGTCATACCGGGCAACGAATTTACTTCAATAAAAATTACTTCGGGCTCATCATTATCAAATACTCTTACAAAAGCATCTATACGGCAATAGCCCTGCACCTTTAAAACCTTAGCGGCACGCTCCAGTTCTACCTTTACAGCATCAGATATTTTTTGGCTGATGGAGGGGGTTGGGCTGTAACGGGCAGGGGTAATGTTTTGCCCCTCGCCAGCCAAAAACTTTTCTTCCAGCGATAGTACTTCCCCTTCAGCCAAGGCTTCCGATGCTTCAAACACCTCGTACACCACCTCGCCTTTATCGTCAAAGCGGGTTAGCATGCCACCTGTAATCTCTAAAAAGTGCTTGGCGCCGTTGCGGCTTATTAACGTCTCTACCAAAAAATAATTTTTAGCGGGGAACTCTTCTTTGGGTTTGATGTTCAGCACCGCCGATGCGGCTGCGTCTAATGTATCTACCTTACGGAAAGCCAGAACGGCATACGCCTCCAGCTCTTCGCGGGTTTTAATCTTTTTTACTGCTGATGAACAACCATCGTCATTTGGCTTGGCAATAAGCGGGTAGCCCAGTCCGTTTTCAATTTCAGCCACAACAGCTTCGTGGTTGTTTACCCACTCATCTTCATACACCAAACGATGCCCGGCAACGTTAAAGCCATTGTCGCGCAGTATTTTGTTGGTCTTAAACTTATCAATGGTTATTGATGAAGATTCCTGACCCGAGCCATTGTAAGGCAAGCCTACTTTCTCTAGTTGTACCTGTAGTTGCCCGTCTTCGCCGGGGCGGCCATGCAGGGCTATAAATACACCATCAACCAGCTGAGCCAGTTCATTATAACCAATGCGCTGCGGAGGTTGCATACCGGCACTGCCCGTGTATTTTTGGGTAATGCCTTTGCATTTCTCCATAATACGTTGCACCTCGGGGTGAATGTGGTAATGCTCTATCTTCTCCTTAATATCGTCGGCATTATCTTTTAGCAATATGTTTACCGGTATGGTATATAGTATATGCTCATCGTTACTGCCAGTTAAAAACACAGGCACAGGGCTGTATTTGGTTGATGATGAAAGCTTTTCGTAAATATTACGGCCGCTTTCTACAGATATATGGCGCTCTGACGAGTAACCACCCAGTATCACTGCTATTTTAATTTTCTCCTCTGCCGATTGGGCATTCTTTTCAATAGCCAAATCAAGTGCTGCGAGCAAGCCATCGGCTTTGCCGTTAAACTTCATATCGCGCACCCGTTGGTGTAACGATGTGCGGATGATAAACGTTAAAAACTGCGATGGGTTTAAGCCAATCTCTGCCGCCTGGTGAAAGAAGAACGACGATGGCATCATACCCGAAGTGGTGTTCGGGTCGTTTAAGAATACATCGCCTTTATCATTTATAAAACCATCAATACGGGCGTATACCGAGAATTGAAGCTCTTTGTACATGCGCTCGCACTCGGCACCAATCTTTTGTATCTGTTCTGCGGGCAGGTCTATCGGCGTCATTTTACGCGACAGGCCCGGTAGGTATTTGCTACGGTAGTCAAATAATTCGCCGCCTTTGCGTATCTCGGTAGGGGGCAGGGCTACAGGCGTGCCATCGGTATTTTCTACTACTATGCACGAGAATTCTTTGCCTGCAATAAAGCCTTCAATAATAATCTCGGCTTCGCCATCAATAGCGTCAATAAACACTTCGTGTGCACCCGCGGCAAACTCACTTTCCAGTTTGGTAAACAGTTTAGCCGGGTGGTAAATAACATCACCTGCTACACGTGCAGGCAGGCCAATACCTTCGCGAATATCGCCGGTGCGTTTACACCAGTCTATTTTGCCATCGCGGCTTAGCTTGCTCCAATCGGCAGCGGTTACATTAAGCGCGAAAAAGCTTTTGTTTACTGCTTTGGTAAAGGCTTCAACATTATCATCGTGCAAAATGGTAACCCCAATAGAAGAACCCTGTGTAGCCGATTTTATAACCATGGGCAACCCAACGGTTTGCTTGGCTTTATCAAACAACGCCTGTGCGGTATTTTGCCCAAACCAATCGTCATTACTAACAATAACATACTTAGGGCTACTAAAGCCCGCGTTTACCATCAGCTTGCGCTGCACAATTTTGTTTATGCCTATGGCAGATGGCAATATACCCGAACCTGAATACGGCAGGTTTAGATACTCCAGCATGCCCTGCAAACGGCCATCTTCGCCATTAGGGCCATGCAGGCACAAAAAGGCAAAGTCCATTAGCTGTGGCAGTTCGGTTATCTCCACCTTGCGCCCAAGGGTGTTAAATATTTCATCCTGTTCGGCAGCCGTAAGGTTTTCTAAATTTTCGCCATATACCTGAAAGCGCTGAAACAGTTCTTTATCAGCAGCATTTAATACCTCTGTACGGTTGCGTATGGTAGCAACGGGCGGGTAAAAATCGCGGATGCTGCCTTTGTATATAAACTGCCAGTTTAGCAAAATAAAATTGCCAAAACTGTCTACAAACAAGGGTATTGCCTCAAACAGCGATTTGTTAAGGTTATCATATACGGTGCGGCCCCCGGCAAACGATATTTCGCGTTCTTTAGAGCTTCCGCCGAAGATTATGCCAATGCGCATTTTTTCCATTAAATACAAAATTACGCTTTTAACGTAAAGGTAAAAGGTTATATTTGGGCGGTTTTTAACATTGTACTGATGAAATCATTTAAGGAGATAAATAAGTTCATATTTCTTTTCGCAGCTATCTATTTGCCTTTTATGCTGGTAGATACTTTTTTGGTGTATGAACTGCCCTTTTTACCCACCATTTGGAACTTTATATATCACATACTGCTAAAGTTTGTAATGGGCGGCACTGTGTTCGTGTTAAAGCTTTTTAACTACGAGGTTTTGCACACCTACGACATTGTTTGGATAAAAGGTGCCAAGCACTCGTTGTTTATTGGCCATATATGTTTGGCGTTTGAGTTGATGGTTATTTTCTCGGCATTGATTTTTGCTTATCCCGGCGATAAAAAATCGAAATGGTGGGTTATACCAGTTGGCTGCCTATTAATAGAACTGCTAAACATAGGCCGTATGGTGCTGCTTACCGTTGGTGCCCGCGACAGGGTAGAGTCGCTGCATTTTGAACACCATTACCTTTTTAAATTTGCGGTATATTTCCTGATATTTGTTATCTGGGCATTGTGGATTAAGTACTTTCCGGGAAAGGACGATACAGAGGCTAAAGCTTAGCTGTTTGACAACTGAAATCTGATATTTACAGTTTAATTTCTGTAGATGTTACCTGTTAGATTTTAAATATTCCACCATTTTAGCCAGTGCACGGGCCCTGTGGCTGTAGTTATTTTTTTCTGTTAGCTCCATTTGGGCAAAGGTTGTGGTTAACCCTTCGGGGATAAAAACAGGATCGTAGCCAAAGCCATTTTCTCCTGTTTGCGTGTAGGCAATGGTTCCGTTTACTATACCTTCAAACAGCATTTCTTTCCCGTCGATAATCAAGGCTATTACCGTTTTAAAGCGGGCATTTCGGTTGGTGTTTCCCTCCAGGTTTTTTAGCAATAAGGCTACATTGCGTTTATCATCACGCGGCAGGCCTGCGTAGTAAGCAGTATCAACACCAGGGTCGCCATTTAGGGCATCTACTTCCAGCCCTGTATCATCAGCAAAGCAGTTTTGCCCTGTTTGGGAGAAGAGGTATCGGGCCTTAAGCAGGGCATTGCCCTCTATGGTACGTTCGGTTTCTTCGGGCTCGCCGGTAAAGTTTACATCAGCTAACGATAACAGGTCTATGTTATCGCCCAAGACAGCCTTAGCCTCGTGCAGTTTATGTGCGTTGTTTGTAGCGAAGATGAGAGTTTGCATTATTTTATATTAATGAAGATTTCTCCTCCTTGGGAGGAGGTGGCACGAAGTGCTGGAGGAGCTTTTAATTATATTATTGTTTGTACGGAATCAATTACAATAACATATGATTCATAATTGCTTTCAGGAAATATTGTTAAACTATTTTCTTCTTCAAAAACAAGAGTTAAGTCATTATTTTTGAAGCTAACCGAAGTGATTTTTTTGTCTAATAATTTTAATAAATCAGTAGCTTCTGTTGATTTGATTACATTGAAATGGCTTTCTATACCATTAGTAGTAAGAGAGAATTTACAGTCAATTTGTAAGTATGAGTTTTGACCCAATCCTATTACAATCGTATTAGTGGCGAATGATATCTGCTGAACTTCCAGGCCAACTAAAAGTTCTTTATTAAAATTATCAGGAATATTATACATCGGCTAAAACAAATCAAATTATTCTCAATTGCACTTAAAAAGCAAGTATAAGAAAAAACCTCCCACGCCCTGTGGGCAATCTTTTGCAATAACGACTAACTACTAACCACCAACTAAAGATAAATCAACTTCGTTTCGATATTGGTGTAGCCCATTTGGCCTAGTATGTCGGCGTATTCTGCAACTTGGCGCTGGTGGCTGTTGGCAGGCAGCCCTGTTTTATAATCGGCTATAATTAGCTTATTGGTGTATAACACTACACGGTCGGGGCGGTAGGTGTTGCCGTTGGGTAATAATATCTCCCGCTCGGCCCAAACCTTGGCGTTGGCATCAAACAACACAGCATATTCATCATTAGTAATAACGCTGTTTACGCGGCTTTCTACTTCCGGCAATTCATCGGTACTTATAAGCCCTTGCTCAATAGCGCGTTGCAAGGCTTTTGGGGCATCGGCGGGTACGGTTATCCAAGCCAGTATCTGGTGTACAATGCGGCCATAAGCGGTTTGGGGCTTTTCTTCCACATCCCATACCTTTTTAGCATCGGTTGATATGAGTATTTTCTCGTCCCAGTTGTTAGACAGTACCCTGTTTAGTTTAGTGGTAGGGCTGTGTTTGGCGGGTTTTACCACCGGCGGACCAACCGGACTATCGGTAGCGTATACCATCTGGCCTTCAACCCACAACCCCTGTTCTATAAAAAAACTTTTGTAAAAGTCGGCAATGGTGCCGTTGCGGCCGGGTAGGGTAGAGAATACGTAGAGACGCTCTTCGGGCCTTGTCATAGCTACATACAGCAGGTTGAGTGTATCCAGCTTGCGCTTTTGCAGCTCCTCCTCATACATTGGTGCCAGGCGGGTAGTCTCCATGCTTTTTTCAAGCGGGACAAGCGCCATAGGCAGTTG
>JAIXUZ010000037.1 GCA_027483285.1 Bacteroidota bacterium | reverse complement strand
TACTACTATGCAGCGGCTTGTTTGGGCAAGACCGTAGTCGATTAGATTCAGCAATAATTAAATTAAAGGCAGAGGGCATTGATACGTTTGTGGTATACAATACCTTTAGTATAAGAGAAATAAGCCTTACTAAACCTATTGATTGCATTGTAAACCCCGATGATGTATTTTACCTATACTATATTTCTAAAGGCAGTGTATCGGTAGTGAAAATTGATAATTGCTATGCGTATTTGCCAATAGTTAATTTGGCCTCTGATTTTGTAAAGCTATTTATAGCAAACTATAAAAAGGTAGAAAAGGAGTTGATTAGGCCCCTAACCTACATTGAACCCAGCAACAAAAAAAAGAAAGACAAGGACAGGCTCAATATTTACAGGTTCTATTCAGGTTTTGAAATGATTGAATTCCAAACCCCCTTAGATACAATAAAAAAGATTTATGACACGTACGACCTGTTACCTATGTACAATAAAGACTTACCTAACGAAAGCTATAAATACAACAGCAACACCCTTACGGTAAAACTGGCAAACCTTGCCGCTACCGAAACACGGGGATTTAGTTTTATGCTAAAAGAAAAACCTTAGCTGATTACCTGGTTTGGCTTAACCTTTTTAAGGGTGATGCCAAAGGTAGACCCAACACCTGGTGTGCTGCGCACGGTGATAGTCTGATTGTGGGCCTCGATAATGTGCTTAACGATAGATAGGCCCAAGCCTGTGCCACCGGCCTCGCGGCTACGGCTTTTATCTACACGGTAAAAACGCTCGAACAGGCGTGAAAGGTGTTTCTCTTCTATGCCAATACCATCATCGGTTACCTCTACCAAAATGTTCTGGTCCATATCAAAGAAAGATATTTTGGTTCGGCCGTTTGGCTTACCGTATTTAATAGAATTCTCGATAAGATTTGTAAACAACTGCTTTATGCGGTCGCCATCGGCCATTACATAAATAGGGTCGTACTCTTCTTTAAGCACCAGCTTGATGCCTTTTTTCTTGGCTTTAAGTTCTAGTGCATGTATAACGTCTGTTGCAAGGCGCACAATATCAGCACGCTCAATGTCTAATATCAATTGGCCACTTTCAAATTGAGAAATAGACTCCAAATCCTGCACAATATTAATCATGCGCTCTATGCTCGACTCAGCACGCTGCAAGTAGTTGCGATTGATGGTTGGGTCTTCAAGGCCACCATCCAGCAACGTAAGCACATACCCTTGTATATTGAAAATAGGGGTTTTTAACTCGTGCGATACGTTACCCACAAACTCTTTACGGTAGTTCTCTAGGTTACGCAGGTATTCAATCTCCTTATCGCGCTCGTTAGCCCACTCAGCCACCTCGCTATCTACCTCCGTTATAATATCGCGGTCAAGGTCTATGCTGGGTTTGGTTTTATCTTCTTTTTTAACCTTTTGGCTGTGAATCAACTTATAGATAACCTTTATCTTATCGTAAATAAAGCGCTCTACCGCATATGCAGCCAAAAAATAGGTAAGAACAAAAGTAGTAGTAAATGATGCCACAGGAACCCACCAAATAGCCTCTCCAGCCGCAACAAATGATGTAATGGTTACCACAACGGCTACTGTTACCGATACCCACAAAGCCAATAACAGCGCAAACTTGCGCGGGGTTGAATATGCCATCTATTTAATTAAAATTCAAACTTGTAGCCTACGCCTTTTACGGTTTTAATGCAATCTTCACCAAATTTCTCGCGTAGCTTACGTATGTGTACGTCGATGGTACGGTCGCCAACAACAACCTGGCCGCCCCATACCTGTTTCAAAATGTCATCGCGGGTAAACACTTTGCCGGGTTTAGAAGCCAACAGCGATAGCAACTCAAACTCTTTCCGGGGCAGGTTGTGTTCAACTCCGTCTTGTGTTACTAAATACTTTTCGCGGTTTATGCTAAGGCCTGCTACATCAATCTGGCCACTCTTATCATCGCCATTAAGCCTACGTAGCAATGCTTGCAGCCTACTGGTTAGCACGCGGGGTTTAATAGGTTTGTTTATATAATCATCAGCACCTGCATCAAAGCCTGCTATTTGCGAGTAATCTTCATTACGGGCTGTTAAAAAGGCAATGATGGTGTCTTTTAACGAATTGTCTTCGCGGATAATGCGGCAGGTTTCAATACCGTCCAAGTCAGGCATCATCACATCTAACAATATTAAATGTGGCTGAACCCTTTTAGCGGTTTGAATGGCATCGCGGCCATTATTATTTACATACACTTCGTAGCCTTCTTTTTTAAGGTTGTAGCTGATAAATTCCAGGATATCCGGTTCATCATCAACAATTAAAACACGATAGTTAGCGTTGTTGCTCATGTGTTAAATTTTTGCAGCTAATATATTACTGCAAAGTAAACTTAAAATTAACAATTGGTTTTCATTGCTTTAAACTTCTACCAACCCTTTATAAACAAATTTAGCGGGCCCTGTAAGCCATACATCGCCAAACTGCCCATTATTATAAGTAAAGCGTACGTTAAGGTTTCCGCCTTTTGTGGCAATAGGGTAAATACCTCCGTCAGATTGTACGCCGTGCAGCCGTGCTGTTATAGCTGCGGCGGTAACTCCCGTGCCGCACGAGAGGGTTTCATCTTCTACTCCCCTTTCATAAGTCCGCACATTTACTTTACCGTTTTCTAAGCTGATGAAATTAACATTTGTACCCTCTGCAGCAAAGCGTTTTGAATACCGCACCTTCCGGCCCTCGGTATAAACGTCAACCTCATCGGCATTGTTTACAAACCTTACGTAGTGTGGGGACCCTGTATTAATGAAGTAATCATCACCTATCTTTTCAAAGCCCACAACATCTATCATCTTAAGGCTAACCTCCCAATTGTTGCCCACATTGGTGTTTACGGTTGCCTCATGCTCCCCATCAACAGCGATAAACTTAGCCTTATTGCCTGTGTATTGCAGCATGTTTGAGAAAGCCGTTAAGCAACGCCCACCATTGCCACACATGGTACTTAGCCTACCATCGGAATTGTAATACACCATGCGGAAATCGTATTCAGCATCTGGGGTAAGGATTATCAACCCATCGGCCCCAATACCAAAACGGCGGTTGCATAAGTGTTCTACTTGCTGTTGGGTTAAAAAGCTATAGTCTATATCGCGCCCGTCCAGCATAATAAAATCGTTGCCGGTGCCTTCAAACTTATAAAATTCAATATTCATTACTGGTTAAGCTGTACTAAGGTATTCCTGTCGGTTACCGGGTTAAAGCTGCAAAAGTCTTCGGCTTGTTCCAGGCGGAAGTATAAATCTCTGTTTTTAAGAAACAGGTTGTTGCCTATAGAAACAAGGCTGATATCATCGCTTTGGTAAATGCCAAACAGCACCAGTTTGTTACGGCCCAGTTTGTAGCCTTTGTAGTTTATGGGCGATTTCCAAAACTCAACTGCATACGCAGCAGGCAAACCCGAAGGGTCAACATCAGCGGCCTTGGCCAAGGCACTGTCTATACCAGCTGCTTTGCCTTTATCGTCAAGCGCTATAAGCTTTATATTTTTGGTATACAACAGCTCGTCTTTTTTAACAAGCATGCCAAGGCTATCAAAAGCAACACTGTCGGTTAGCATAGTATCAACATCGGTATCGTCAAGGGTATAATCTACCGCGGGCACTTCTTTTTCTACAATAACTTTAATAGTATCATGCTTAGTATTATCAGCTGAAAAAACCTGCTGCACCTGCCCTATTACTTTTTGCGATATACGGCCAAAATCGAGCCATACAATGCCAAAGGCCACCAGCATACCAACAAATATGCCGATTGCTAAAAACATGCCTTTAGATTTTGCCGGGTTTTGCATAGGGAGATTAATGTACAAAGATAATAAAATTTAAACTCTCCCCCTAAGATAGGGAGAGTACCCGTAGGGGAGGAGGTATTATTTATAACTCCCCATTTATAACTCCCCGGCTCTTCGAGCCACCCCTCCTACATTAGGAGGGGTGTTGCTACTGTCCCGCTTTGATAAATTGCTCTTCTATGGGTTCTTTGCGGCTCATGCTTTTGTAAACCTCCTCTTGGGTAAAGTATACAAAGGGGTGAAACTCTTTTTGCCAAGCCAGCGGGTTGTAAGTGTATTTGCAGCCATATAGGTTAACGTCGCTTATAAACTTATCTGCAAATTCGGCACTAACCCTATCGGTAACGGTGCTATCAGCATACCATTCAAAACACTCGGTTATGTTGCTTGATGTAATGCCTGAAATACGGTAGTATATTTTGTTGGTATACTCACGCAGCATCTTTTTAAGGTACCATTTATCGCCTATTTGTTGGTATTCTGTAACTGATGAGCCGCTGACAAAATCGGTGCCGTATGTTTCTGATAGTACCCCACGGTAATCGCCATTGGTGTTGCGCTCGTTAGTGGTTACCACCTTCTTAATTACGTAAGTATTCCTATCTATAGTTATTTTGCCTGTTGAGATAGCTGCCTGGTTATAATCTTTCGACTCGTACAGCACCACATAATCGTTGGCTGAATGAGCCGTTGTATCAAACTTAAATTTAAAAAAGCTTAGCGAGCGTGGATTTAAAACCGTACCCACGGGGTGGTAAATGGGGTT
>JAIXUZ010000292.1 GCA_027483285.1 Bacteroidota bacterium | reverse complement strand
TAAGCATAACTATGGCGAATATGATAAAGCCCCAGAATTTATGCGTCAGTACATTATCTATACGCTGGGTAATGCTTACCTCCGGCTGCTCAACATCAGAAATACTTTGCAGGTTGCTAACCAGTGCATCTATCTTATCATAGCGCTCCAGGGTTTCAGCTAATATGATGTCTTTAATCTGCGGCTTATGCAGATCTATAAGTTTACGGATCCGTCCCTGTACATCGGGCCTATGCTGGAAATAGGGTATTAAATCGATATGCTTAACTACCTGAAAAGCTGAGTAGGGCGAGTTGCAGGTAACCTGCTTTTGTACCTCAGCCAGCAAGTCGGGGGCGTATTTGCTAAAGGATAAAAAATCGGTTTTGGGATATAAAGTTGTCCGGGTAAGTTGCTTTTTAAGCTCATCAACGCCTTTGCCTTCGCGGGCGTTTACCTCAAAAACTTCAATGCCTAATTTATCGGCCAGCTTATCTTTATCAATAACAATACCCTGCTTTTGGGCAACATCAATCATGTTTAGCGCCAAAATAACCGGCATGCGCAGGTCAATAATCTGCGTGCACAGCAACAGGCTACGGCGCAGGTTAGAAGCATCGGCAACAACAACAATTAAATCGGGATGGTCAGGATTCTCAGGGTCGCACAGTACTTTAAAGGCTTCATTTTCATCAAGCGACTTTGGATACAAGCTGTAAATACCAGGCAGGTCGGTAATTTCTACTGTAAGTGTGCGTTGCTTTTCGTGGCTAAAAACACGGGTAGAGCCTACTTTCTTCTCAACCGTAACACCAGGAAAGTTGCCCGTTTTTTGGAACAGGCCGGTAAGCGCATTAAACAGCGTAGACTTGCCATTGTTGGGGTTACCCGCCAATGCTACCTTAACTGTTGTATCGCTTGCTGCCATATTTACCGTTAGTTTTTAGTTGATACAATAACGCAGGCAGCGTCGTTTTTACGCAGGCTTATTATGGTGCCTGAAACAACTACAGATATAGGGTCGCCCAAGGGGGCAATGTTATTTACATAAATTTCGTAACCGGGAAGGCAGCCCATTTCTAATAGATGTTGCGATACAATATCATCAGTATACTCAACAATACGGGCCTTTTGGTTTAGTGGTAATGTATCGAGGGTCTGCGATGTATCTGTCATTATTTAGACTAAATATAAAGAGCAAATGTACAAATAAATACTAAAGATGCTAACTAAAACAATATGCGGCAGTTAGGCAAAAGCCCTTTAAGCACGGCTAATTGATAGGGGGTTAAGGTATTGCCCCTAATATCGAGTATCTCCAGATTTTTAAGCCTGCAAATATCATCGGGTATAGCGGTAAACTTATTGTTACTTAAATCGAGCACACGCAGGTTGCGGCAATAGAACAGGGTAGGTGGTAAGGTAGTAAGGTTGTTACCCAGCACAGACAAGCCTTCCAGATTTTCCAGGCCAACCACTTTGCCTTTGTATTCGCCCCAAAAATCGGGCAATACGTTAAGGCTGCAACTATCCAACCTAAGCTCTTTTAAATCGGCCATTAATGCCATAGCTTTAGGCAGGGTATCTAAAATAACTTTTTGTATGGTAAACGATTTTACCGCTTTAAGGTACCGTACCTCAGTAGGCAGTTTAATGGTATCGCCTTTATTGCCCAGCCATTCAAACTCTTTAAGCTTGTTAAAGCCACCAATATCAGGCGGCAGGCTATCCAGCTCTGTACCCGCCAGTTTAAAATAGATAAGGTTACTCCAGCTAGATATAGAAATTGGTAACGCCTTAAGCGGGTTATTTTCTGACTTAAAATATACCAGGCTGCTTAGGTTGCCAATATTTTGCGGCAGGTAGCTAATGTAGTTATTAGACAGGCTAAGGATTTGAAGGCTGCTAATATCGGCCAGCTTATCCAGCTTTTTAGGCGCCGGCTGGTCTGTCTTCAACTTATAGACTACCCCTTTCTTCGCATCTTTAAACGCATCAGTAAAACTGGTGTAAGTGTTGCTACCCGGCGGTCCGTAATACATGAATATATCATCCTCGGTTTTTGGCGGTTGTGCCAACAGCGAAAATGAAAGCAGGCAAAGGAGCAGCGGCAGCAGTTTAGGCATTAGCGTTTTTTAAGCACAGGAAATTTCATTCGGTAATCAACATCTACATTGCCTTTGGTAATATCATTAAGCTTGCCTGATAGCAGGCGCTTGCGCAGCGGGCTAAGATGGTCTACAAACAATATACCGTCTATATGGTCATACTCATGCTGGATGATGCGGGCTGCCATGCCGCTAAAGGCATCATTATGCTTTTTGAAGTTCTCGTCAAGGTATTCAATAACAATCTCCTCGTGGCGGCTAATGTCTTCGCGAATTTTAGGGATGCTTAAGCAGCCTTCGTTAAAGGGCCATTTTTCGCCATCTTCTTCAACAATACGGGCATTGATAAAAACTTTTTTAAAGTCGGCCAACTCAGGCTCATCATCTTCAAAAGCAGTTGCATCAACAACAAACAGGCGGATGGATTTGCCAATTTGCGGGGCAGCCAAGCCTATGCCATTGGCGGCATACATGGTTTCCCACATGTTCTCAATAACCTCTGCAAGGCCTTCATAATCTTTAGTAATATCAACGGCTACTTTCTTAAGTACAGGATCGCCGTAAGCTACAATCGGGTATATCATTCGTTTTTA
>JAIXUZ010000397.1 GCA_027483285.1 Bacteroidota bacterium | reverse complement strand
GTTCTGATTTTTATTGAAGAATTTTTTGTGCTGGCCACCACCGCCACCTTTTTGAAAATTTTTGTTGTATGGCCTGCCTGTGTTGGTGCTACTTCCGCCACCATTGCTGGCGTTGCTTCCGCGGGTCATGTTGGCATTAGACAAGCCTTGCTCAGGCGATAGTTTCAACTCCCCGTTCGACATTTCATCCAGGTGGTTGATAATGATTTCATCTGTAACGCTATCCTGGTTCCACATAAGGTACATACGCTTCATATAGGTAGCTACGGCGCGGGCACCAGCTTCGCGCGCTATGGGTTCTTCTATAGCGCGTACTTTCTTTATCATGCTTTCTACAATAGTGCCATAGTAGCGGTAGTTTACCGTGCGGCTTGGGTATGGCACAATATCGGGCTTTAATTGAAGGCTACCAGGCTCAGGCAATGGGTATGGACTATCTACATCAAGTTTATAGTCTGATATAATATATAAATGGTCCCACAGCTTTTGCTTAAAGTCAATAGCATCGCGCAATTCGCGTGGGGTAAGCTGCGCCATTTGATTTATAACAGCCTTGGCATTTCGGTTGCGCCTTTCGCGATCTTCAATGGTAAGCAACTCGCTAACCATGTTTTGTATAACCCTGCCGTATTCGGCAATAACCAATTGTTTTCTCTGGGTGTTGTATTCCATATTGTTTGTTGGATTGCTGTGCCTTTTTGCTCAGCTAAACAAGATTATTATAACGTAAATATATAAAATTATTATTTGAAGGCCCATTTACAGCTTTTTAGCCACAGGGTACTACTTAATGATTTTAAGCTTAGCATAGCGCAACAACAGCTGCTTTTGCCCTAATCCCTGAAAAAACACCGTGGCTTTTATATCGCCCGAACCACCTTCAAGGTTTACAATTTTACCAATACCAAAACGTTCGTGTTCAACGTCCATGCCTGTTTGCAGCAAAGCAGGGTCATCGGCTACAAAATCACTTTCTGTATTTTTAACCGGGTTGGCTGCGCTAACCTTTTTAAAATTGCCTTTGGGTACAACAACCGGATTAACAGTTGGTTGAGGCTTTTCTTTTCTTGTAAATGTTTCGGTCCGTTCCTGGGTAAATGGGTTACGATTCATACCCAAATAGGTAGGCGCTGCCTGTTTGCGTTTATCAACAGCATGCTCTACATACTTCTCTTCCAGTTCTTCTATAAAACGGCTGGCTTCTGCAACTACCAGGTTACCCCAGCGGTAGCGGGTTTCTGAATAGGTTAACGTTGCCCGTTTTTTAGCGCGGGTTATAGCCACGTAAAACAAGCGTCGTTCCTCTTCCAAATCGGCACGGGCGTTTAGCGAAAGGTGCGATGGGAAAAGGTTTTCTTCTAACCCAACAACATATACATAATTAAATTCCAGGCCTTTAGAAGCATGTATTGTCATTAACGATACACGGTCGGCATCAGCAGGGTCGTCCTTATCGGCATCTGTCAACAAGGCAATATCTTTTATGTATTCGTCAAGGGTTTTTATCCGGTTGGTATTAGAGTATAACTCACCCGTACCTGTATCTACCGCCCCACCCTGCTCCAGGTTTTTTAAGTCTTGTTCCAGCGTATCAATCTCATCTTCGCTATCAACAAATTCCTTGATACTGTTCAGTAAGCTTTCAATATTCTCGTAACGCGATACGCCTTCAGGACTACGGTCGTTATAAAGCTCTTTTAGCAACCCGCTTGATGTAGCAACATGCGATGCCATATCATATGCATTTTGCGCCTTTAGCATAATGCTAAAGCTTTTAATCATGTTGGCAAACTCCTGCATTTTAGCTGCCGCCGCCATGCCCAACTGAGATTTAAACTGCTCGGCATTGGCTACAATATCCCAGGGCGACACACTGTTTTCATTAGCCAGTATAACTAAACGCTCCAGCGATGTTTTACCAATACCCCTTGCCGGGTAGTTGATAACACGCTTTAACGCTTCCTCATTTTTATTGTTGATGGCCAGGTTGAAATAAGCCAACAAGTCTTTAATTTCTTTGCGGGCGTAGAACGATAAGCCACCGTAAATGCGGTAAGGGATATTTAACTTACGTAAAGCTTCCTCCATTGCACGGCTTTGCGAGTTTGTGCGGTACAAAATGGCAAAGTCTTTATTGTGGGCCTGGTCGTTCATTTTTGTTTCAAAAATGTTGCTGGCCACAATGCCGCCCTCCTCATTATCAGTAAGGGCTTTGTAAATGCGGATAAGTTCGCCGGGCTCGTTGGCTGTCCAAACCACTTTTTCAAGCTGGTCTTGGTTATTGGCTATAATGCTATTGGCAGCACCCACAATGTTTTTAGTAGAGCGGTAGTTCTGCTCCAGTTTAAAAACTTTTACCTCAGGGTAATCACTTTTAAAGTTTAATATATTTTGGATGTTAGCCCCGCGGAAAGCGTAGATACTTTGGGCATCATCGCCTACCACACAAATATTCTCGTATTTGGCAGCCAGTTTTTTTACAATCAGGTATTGCGAGTAGTTGGTATCCTGATACTCATCCACCAGTATGTACTTAAACTTATCCTGGTATTTATGCAACACCTCAGGAAAATCGCGCAGCAGGATGTTGGTTTTGAAAAGTAAATCGTCAAAATCCATTGCTCCGGCGCGGAAACAACGTTCGTTGTAAATTTGGTATATCAAGCCCATTTTAGGCTTGGCATTGCTTTTATCTTCTTCCTGAATGTATACAT
>JAIXUZ010000227.1 GCA_027483285.1 Bacteroidota bacterium | reverse complement strand
TTCTCTTATACTAAAGGTATTGTATACCACAAACGTATCAATGCCCTCTGCCTTTAATTTAATTATTGCTGAATCTAATCGACTACGGTCTTGCCCAAACAAGCCGCTGCATAGTAGTAATAATATGGCAAGTATCAGGTGTTTACGCAGCATAAGTACTACTGCCCTGTTGTGTAGGCTATCTTCATCTTATCAAAGGTATCGTCTTTAATAAGCTCCAGCGCCTTTTTATAAATAGGGTTCAGGTCGTTTATTACCTGGTAGTAGGCTGTGGTGTTAAACAACTGATTGGCAACAATAGCCTTCATTTGTGTTTTTATTGCCGGGGCCGATGTTTTCATCTCCGCATCGTTGCGTGGCACGCCATTTTTATCGGCTGCCGATGCAAGTCCGTCAAGCATCACATCATCAACTTTAAAGTTGCGTTTAAACTCTTCAACCGTTGGGTAACGCAGCTTAAGGTCGGCACGGTTTTTATCTACATAGCTGTTAGCAAAATCGCGGATACTGGTTTTGCTGTATAGCTTTTGCAGGTAGGGCGTAGTATAGCTTGTGTCAAGCGGCACAAAAAAGTCGGGCATAATGCCGCCGCCGCCAAATACCAAACGCTTGCCGTCGGTAAAATACTTTAGCGAGTCGTTAGCAACATGTATACTGTCCGGGTGGGTAAGCTCACCGTTTTTGTAGCGCGATTTTAAGTCTTTATAGTACGCATCTACACCATCTTTATAAGAGCGTTGTATACAACGGCCTGATGGGGTAAAGTAACGTGCCGTGGTAATACGCATAGCCGAACCATCAGGCAGTAAATAGGTGTTTTGCACCAGGCCTTTACCAAACGATCGGCGGCCTACAATAAGGGCACGGTCGTGGTCTTGCACACAGCCACTTACAATCTCACTGGCCGATGCTGAACCTTCATCAATAAGGACAATCAACTTACCGTTTTCAAACATGCCGCCTATTTTAGAGTTCGACTCTTGCTTGGGGCTATGCACGCCTTCGGTATAAACTATCATTTTGTCTTTGCCTAAAAACTCATCGCAAAGGTCAATAGCAGTTTGCAGGTATCCTCCTGAATTGCCTTGCAGGTCAAGGATAAGGTTTTTCATTCCTTTTCCTTTAAGGTCTCTTAGCCCGTCGCGAAACTCCTTCATGGTTGATGCACCAAAGCGGTTTATTTTAAGATAGCCTGTTTCAGAGTCAATCATATACGTAGCATCCACACTCAAAATGGGTATCTTATCGCGGATGATGGTAAATTCTAAAAGTTTTTTATCTCCACGGCGCAATATCGATACTTTAACACTACTGCCTTTAGGGCCGCGCAGCATTTTCATTACAAAACCATCAGTCGTGTTTTTGCCTGTCATGTTAGTGGTGTCCACTTTCACAATCTTGTCGCCGGGTTGTATACCAACTTTCTCTGATGGCCCTCCGCTAACGGCTGATATTACGGTAATAGTATCTTCAATAACATTAAACATTACCCCAATGCCTTCAAAGTTGCCTTGTAAAGGCTCGTTGGCATCTTTCATTTCCTTTGAGGTCATGTAAACGGTGTGCGGGTCAAGTTTTTTAAGCATGCCGCGTATGGCGTGCTCTGTTAGTGCCTCTTGGTTTACAGTGTCAACATAGGCACTTTGCAGGTAAAACAACGCCGTGCTGAACTTTTCAGTGGTCTTATTGCGTACATTTGGCGCAGGTTGCGCAAATGCAAGCGAGTTGAGGAATATTGCAAAGATAAAAAGTGTAAAAAATTTCTTCATAAGGGCCTGCGCACTTGTTATATTAAAGCCAGTTAAGGCGCATTTATACGGTTAAATTAGTAAAATTGTTCCGTATACAGCATATTTAGTGTTATGAAGATAAAATCAGCCAGGTTTATAATGTCGGCGCCCGAGTGGCAAAAGTGCCCCAAGCCTACTATACCCGAGTATGCATTTGTGGGCCGCTCTAATGTAGGCAAGTCATCGCTAATCAATATGATTACTGAGAAAAGGGATATGGCCAAAACATCGGGTACTCCAGGCAAAACCCAGCTTATAAATCATTTTTTGATTAATGAAGAATGGTATTTGGTAGATTTACCCGGCTATGGCTTTGCAAAGGTGACTAAAACCATACGCGAGAATTTTGATAACCTGATGAAGGGTTACATAGCCAACCGCGATAACCTGATGTGTGTTTTCGTTTTGGTTGATTCGCGATTAGAACCCCAAAAAAACGACCTTGACTTTATCAACTGGCTGGGCGATAACGGGGTGCCATTGGCTATTATTTTTACCAAAGCCGATAAACAAAAGCCACAACATACTGAAGCAAATATTGAGGTGTTTAAAAACGTAATGTTGCAGTATTGGGAAGATATGCCAACCTATTTCGTAACATCAGCCGAAAAGAAACAGGGTGCCGATGAGGTTCTCGAATTTATTGAAGAAGCTAATAAACGTTTTGGGAAGTTTATAGTGTAATAGTTTAGTTGCTTGGTACATGGTTGCCGTATTAATAAATGCTACGGAAGTTTCATTTTCTTCAGTCTTATAATTCAGCAAAGCATTGTGTAGTGTTAAGGATTTGCTTACTCGGTAAATACCTTATCGTCTATATTTTTGTTTACAACATAGTTGGTAAAGGTAAATTTAACGTTACCGGTGCCTTTGCTTTTGGTGTCGGTAGCTTTTGCTTTAGAGTTTATATCTACCGCCACCGCTTTGGGCACTTTAAATTTTGCCACATCAAACGTTAGTTCCATTTTATCGGGCAAAGCATTTTTAGCCATAGCGCCGTAGGTATAGTTGGTAACCAACGTGCCATTGGCCTGGGTAGTAATCTCTGATTTTACTACCAGTTTATTTACCGGGTCTATCCAAAATTTACCAACAATAAAATCGGCCTGCTTTTTAGGCAAAACATTTATTACTGTGGTTTTTACATTGCTTACTGTTTCATCAGCCATCTTTACGGCTACATAGCTGTTGCTATCGCTAAGTAGTAATATCGCTTCGTAAGGGTTTTGTTTAGGCAGAAAAATGATACCCTTAGTCTTTATCCTGAACTTTTTCGGGGCTTTATAAAACACATCTCCCTTTATTGGGTCAACTTTTACGCCGGGTATATCAAACACTAAATTTAGCCCTGCGCTGTAGGTTTTAACGGTAGAAAATTTTGTGTTCACCTCCTGCAAAAGCCCGCTGGGGCTTTGTCCAAATGCAGGTAGCAGTAATGCAATAAAACACACTATCAGTAAGTTCCTCATATCGGTTAGTTCTGTATATCTGTTTTGGTGAATTTGTAATGTGCTACACTTAAAAACAACCCTATGTGCCCTAGTAAAACGGCAATGGATTGCATTACCATTTCT
>JAIXUZ010000069.1 GCA_027483285.1 Bacteroidota bacterium | reverse complement strand
TTAGACATAAACGCACTTGGCGATAAATTAGTATTGGCGTTGGATGATGTATCGGACCCGGGTAACATGGGCACCATTATCCGCATTGCCGACTGGTTTGGTATTGATACCATTATCTGCTCGCCCAACACGGTAGAGTCGTACAACCCTAAAACGGTACAGGCCACTATGGGGTCGCTATTTAGGGTACATGTTTTTTATACTGATTTGAAGCCTTTTGTTGAAGAATATAAAGCCACCTACAACAACCCTGTGTGCGCGGCGGTTTTGGGTGGTGAAGATTTGTATGCATCGCCCATAAAAGCCCCTTGCTTATTGCTGATGGGAAGCGAGAGCCATGGCTTATCGGCTGAGTTAATCAATACTTCAACCCATAAAATAACGATTCCTGCGGCGGTTGGGTCTAAGGCGGAATCGTTGAATGTAGGGGTAAGTACAGCGATAATTGTAAGTGAGTTTAGGAGGCGGGGATAATTCCTCATTGGCCTATGTGACCCGGACTTCATTTTTGCTGATGCCTGCGGCTATTGTCTGCCGACGGCTTTCATTTCTTTGCTTGTCCAAAGAAACGAAACAAAGAAAAGACACCACGCCCAAAGACACTGCAATTTTGCTTTCGCACAGGGCTAACCACACTAATTGCCATGCAAAATCTTGTGTCCGCGCCGGGCGTGGACTATCCACGCACTGTTAATCAAACAAATACTACCCGTTTCAAAACGCCAGAGAGGTAATATTTGCAGAGGCGGCATAGAGTATTCCAGACATCTACCAGATATTGTGCTACGGCACAAAGCGTCAGACGGGGAGAGGGGAAATGTGAGGGGCACTGAGGGAATTTTTCCTATTTTAGCGCCGCAATGGATTTATCGGTAATAATACCCATATACAACGAAGAAGCCAATATAGGCCTGCTGTACAATCGCCTGAAGGGTGTTTTGGATGGGCTGCCTGTGGAAAGCTACGAGATGGTTTTTATTAATGATGGCAGCCGCGATGCATCGCTGGCGCTGATAAAAGGCCTTGCTGTTACTGATAGTAACGTGCGGTACATTGACTTTAGTCGCAACTTTGGGCACCAGGTGGCGGTTACCGCGGGGCTTGATGCCTGTGTGGGCAATGCCATTGTTATTATTGATGCCGACCTGCAAGACCCGCCGGAGCTAATAGGCGACTTATATGCCAAGCATAAAGAGGGCTACCAGGTGGTGTATGCGCAACGCCGCAGCCGACAAGGCGAAAGCTTTTTTAAGAAGTTTACCGCTAAAATGTTTTACCGCATACTGGCCCGCATTACATCGGTAAATATTCCGGTTGATACGGGGGACTTCCGCCTGATAGACCGTGTGATTGTGAATATTTTGAAGGAGATGCCCGAGCAGCAAAAATACCTGCGTGGGCAAATAGCATGGATTGGCTTTAACCAGATTGCCGTTGAGTATGACCGCGACGAGCGCAATGCCGGCGAAACAGGCTACACCTTTAAAAAGATGATGCGCCTTGCATTAGACGGGCTTACGGGCTTTTCTAACTTCCCCTTACGGTTTGCTACGTTGGCTGGTTTTTTTGTGTCGGGTATAGCGTTTTTACTAATTATTTACGCGCTTATATCGTACTTTTTCTTTACCAAAACCACCCAACCGGGTTGGACATCGATGATGATTAGCGTGTTGTTTATTGGCGGTATCCAGCTAATTGGTATTGGTATTATTGGCGAATACATTGGCCGCATTAGCTCTAACGTGCGCAACAGGCCGTTGTATATTGTGCGGGATACGAATATTTCAGGTGCTAGGGACTAGGTTTTAGTATTGAGGTGTGAGGTTTGATTTAGCTTTTCTCAAATTATTTCATTCGCTCATTCGCTTATTCGCCCATTCGCTCATTATCTTTGCAACTTATGGAATATAATTTTAGCGAGATAGAGACCAAATGGCAAGGCTATTGGGCGGCGCGTAGAACGTTTGCGGCGCAAAGCAATACCATTAAACCTAAATATTATGTGTTGGATATGTTCCCCTACCCATCGGGTGCGGGGCTGCATGTGGGCCACCCGCTGGGCTATATTGCCAGCGATATTGTAAGCCGCTACAAACGCCTGCAGGGCTTTAACGTGTTGCACCCTATGGGGTACGATGCATTTGGTTTGCCCGCAGAGCAGTACGCAATACAAACGGGCCAGCACCCTGAGGTTACTACAAAAGACAATATTGCACGCTACCGCGAGCAGTTGGATAAAATTGGTTTTGCCTACGACTGGGACCGCGAAGTGCGCACCAGCGACCCTGCCTACTACAAGTGGACGCAGTGGATTTTTATGCAGCTTTTTAAATGCTATTACAACACCAAAAGCAATAAGGCCGAATACATAGATGGCTTGGTTGCTGAATTTGCAACCAACGGAACAGCTAACGTTAATGCGGCTTGCAGCGAGGTTATGAATTTCTCGGCCGCAGAATGGAACGCAAAAAGCGCGAAGGAACAGCAGGAAATTTTGATGAACTATCGCCTGGCTTACCAAAGCTTTACGATGGTAAACTGGTGTGAAGCATTAGGCACTGTATTGGCTAACGACGAGGTTGTAAACGGAGTATCGGAACGCGGTGGTTACCCCGTAGAGCGCAAGCCGATGAGGCAATGGTCGCTGAGGATAACAGCTTATGCAGAGCGTTTGCTGGAAGGCCTGCAGCGCATAGACTGGAGCGATGCATTGAAGGAACAACAACGCAACTGGATTGGACGTTCAGAAGGGGCGATGGTTTCCTTTAAATTGAAGAGTGAGAAAGAGAACGGGAGCGATTTTATAGAGGTGTTTACCACCCGTCCCGATACTATTTTTGGGGTATCGTTTATGGTGATTGCGCCCGAGCATGAACTGGTAGCTAAGATTACCACAGTAGAGCAAAAAGAGGCAGTTGAGGCTTATGTAAACATAGCTAAAAACCGTTCGGAGCGCGAACGTATGACGGAAGTAAAACGCGTGTCGGGTGAGTTTACCGGTGCGTATGTTGAGCATCCGTTTACGGGTGCGCCTATCCCTGTTTGGATTGGCGACTATGTACTAGCGGGCTACGGCACGGGCGCTGTAATGGCGGTGCCTGCCGGCGATGAGCGCGACTATGCTTTTGCCAAACATTTTAACCTACCCATACCTGCCATTTGCGAGGGTATTGATATTAGCGAGGCTGCTAACCCCACGAAGGATGCGAAGATGATTAACTCAGGCTTTTTAGATGGGTTAACAGGCCACGAGGCAATTAAAAAAGCTATTGAAGAAATTGAGAAACGTGGCATAGGCAAGGGCAAGGTAAACTTCCGCCTACGCGATGCAGGTTATAGCCGCCAACGCTATTGGGGCGAGCCTTTCCCAGTTGTGTACGACGCAGCAGGCACACCGCATTTATTAGATGAAAATGATTTGCCGGTGGAGTTGCCAAAGGTAGATAGCTATAAGCCATCGGGTAGTGGTGAATCTCCGCTTGCGAATGCAAAAGATTGGGTAACTAATATTGAAGGCTTTACGCGCGAGACGGATACCATGCCGGGTTATGCCGGTTCATCGTGGTACTTTTTGCGCTACATGGACCCTAAAAACGACAAAGAATTTGTTAGCAAAGATGCCGTTGAATACTGGCGCAATGTCGACTTGTATTTAGGCGGCTCAGAGCATGCGGTAGGGCATTTGCTGTACTCGCGCATGTGGAACAAATTTCTGTTCGACTTAGGATTAGTAGTAGAAGATGAGCCATTTAAAAAGCTGATTAATCAGGGGATGATAACAGGCTACAGCTGTAAAGCTCGAGTAATATTATCAGCAAGTTCATTAGAAAAGCAATTTGAAATTTGGGAGGAAAAGTTAAAAAATGGAGAAGAAATAGATATACAACTTTTAGATCCTGAACAGTTAGACTCCTTTTTGACAGAACAAGAAGAAGAATTAGAAATAGCAGAATATTTATTACAATATGATATTCCATTTAAGTTTGAAAAACTTAAAGAAAAAACTATAAATATTAATATTGATATAGCTAAGGATGCAAATATTAGCAATCAAGATTATTATAAAATTAACAAGGAAGATTTTGAGAAAGAGGTTGAGAAAAACAAAAATTTATATGGAATTGGATTTGATTTAAGAGATAAATCTAAAAGTTTAAAATGGTATATTATTGCTGAGTTAAAACAATATTTTAGTTCTATTAGAAATGCTATACAATTTGAAGAATCGCCAGAAAAACATCACTATCTACAATATCTATCACAAATAGAAAACACGATAAATCATCTAAATATTGACAGTATTAATAAAGATACATTTATTGCATTTATAGATTTATTAACCAATTTTCAAAAAATAAGTCGTGAAAGATTTACAAAATCTGTATTAAGTGATGTCGTTGAAAAAATTAATGGTATAATTAGTTTTCTCACCAATTCAGAAACGTATAACAGAGATTACATTTTGTGTGGACGCGAAGTTGAAAAAATGTCCAAATCAAAACTCAATGTAATTAACCCAGACCAAATTATAAACGAATACGGCGCCGATACGCTACGCATGTACGAGATGTTTTTAGGGCCGCTGGAGCAAAGCAAACCGTGGAACACCAATGGTATTAGCGGGGTGCATAATTTCTTGCGCAGGTACTGGCGATTGAGCCATACCGAAAATGGCTTTGCTGTGAGCGATGAGCCTGCAACGAAAGAGGAGCTTAAAGCCTTGCATAAAACCATTAAAAAAGTGCAGGATGATATTGAGCGCTTCTCGTTCAACACGGCTGTTTCTTCATTCATGATTTGCGTAAATGAACTGGCTGATTTGAAATGCAACAAACGTGCTATTATAGAGCCGTTGACGGCGTTACTATCGCCGTTTGCCCCGCACATTGCCGAAGAGATTTGGAGTAAGCTTGGGCATGGTGAAAGTGTGATTGAGGCATCGTTCCCGCAATACAACGCTGAGTATACAGTTGATAGTGCTTTTGCGTACCCGATACAGTTTAATGGCAAGATGAAGTTTAATGTGGAAGTCCCATTGAACATTAGCAAAGAGGAGATTGAGAAACTGATTTTAGCCGACGAAAAAGTGCAGAAACAATTAGCAGGCGCAGCTCCTAAAAAGGTGATAGTAGTGCCGGGTAAGATTGTGAATATTGTAGCATAATGAAAGGCTATATAATCATCGCTTTAGTATTGTTTGGTATCACTTTACAAGCACAAACCGTAAGCGATTCGGCATACTCTACCGTTCTTACCCCAAAGCAATCGCCGGGGTATTATACCAACCAGGGTGTAAAATATTTCCGCACTATGGAATCTTCGGTGCCTATTAGCGTAAAGCCCAACTATTCTGATTTGGTGGTGCGCTGGGAGTGGCATCCGTGGTTATTGCTTACGGGCTACCGCAGGGGTAATTTAATTAATTCAGACATATTACTAAAGCTGTACCCCACAGCGTATGATTTAATACACTGCCGGTCTTTTACCATACAACCTTTTTGCCGTTGCCATGTAGTATTTAACTACAGCGGCAAGCGTATTCCTATATATGAGGAGTTTACCTTTAACGACCAGGGCGAGATAACGTTTATTGAGGCATGGTCTGACTACCCCAGTTTATTACCCATGAAAGCCAGTGACTATTGGGCGGAGGGTGATAGTGTTAACCGCCTTTCTACGCGCGTACCGGGACTTGGAAATGCTACAGGGCGAATAGATGTAAAAGCACAGTGGATGAAAAATGCCGCAGCCAAAGACACTGTTTTAGCTGATATGTTGCACCG
>JAIXUZ010000406.1 GCA_027483285.1 Bacteroidota bacterium | reverse complement strand
GCGCATTACCTGTAGTTCAATGTAGTCTAGCCAGCCCTCGCAATTGGGGGTTAGTTTGGTTATGGTAATAGGTATGCTTGATGATGAGGTATTGAATTTGTACTTGGCAAACACATCAACAGCGGCCTGGTAGGTGTTGCCACCCAGCGTTGGCACGCTAAAGTTGCCAATAGAGGTGCTGCCCGATTTTACCGTAAAGTTTGTTCCGCCAGTGCTGTTTGCTGCCGCAACCACCGCGCGTAATTTTACCGGCGATGAGTTATCAATATTAGGGAAGCTAAAGCCAATGGTATAATCGTTGATGATATCAAACTTCTCACCAAACCACTGGCGGCCACTTTGTATAAGGTTTATCTGGTCAACATCGTGCACTGCATAATCAGTAAACGTGGTAGCTGTAACCGTAGGGGTTATATCTGTTGAAGGCTGATTTTGGATGCGTTTGCCCGGGCCAAGGTCTACGTTTACAAAGTAGTATGTAGAGTCGCAATAATCATTTACCACGTGGGTAAAGGTGCTGTCGTTAGGGTTGTAGTTCCAACGCATTTGGCCTTTGCCATAAAACAATATATAGTCTGATGCATCGAACGAGTTATCGCCTGCGCCGGTAATCTCTATGGCAATCTCGCTTAAATCGTCAATACGCGGGGCGCTGTTTAGCGCAGGCAACATACCGCCACCATTACCATAAATACGTATATTATTAGGGTTTACACCGTTTGCATCTAACCCAAGCGAGGTAAGGAAAGCACGGTCTATTTTGTATACACCATCAGATGTAATGGCAAACTTGTACCAACGGCCTGTGTTAAGTACCGAGTTGGTTGCAAAGTTATTGGTTGATTTAGGTTTGGAAGATGTAAATGCAGAGGTAGTGTAAGAAAATGAGGTTACCTTTTCGTACCTGTTTAGGGTTGGGTTTTTAATAATAGCAGGGAAACGAAATACACCGCTGGGTTTGCCATTGGTGTAGGCCACACCTTTTTCGGCAACTACTTTGCTAGGCAGGGTGGGCAGGTTGGTACCCAGGGCCGCAAGTTCGGCAGGGGTTAGGGGCTCGGTAACAACGTTAGACAGGCTAATGTTAAAGTTGTTATTGCCACCTGTAAGCAGAATATCCTCGGCATACACAGGTACTTTGCCATATTCGGGCGAACCTACTGAGCCTTCAAAAATTAAATATTCGGTAGTAAGGCCTTCGCCAATAACCATTTTGGCAGGGGCTTTCCATTTCAGGGTGCGCTGTTGCGTGGTTGATTGCGCGGAGGCAAGGCCGGCAAATGCAAAACATACCGCAACGGTAATTGTAATTTTAGCTAATAACTTCATACTGTTTACAAATTTAAGTAAAGTAGCGCAATACCTTGTAGTTTTTATTTGGTTAAATTTAATACCAAAATGCAAAAAATGACCAAAATCTAACATGCTTAACGAATTGTGCCTTTTTTTATTGTGTTTGTAATAATTATAACCTTACTTTGTTTACAGACGAAGACTATTTTTAGAAAGAAATATTCTGCTTATGATAAAACGTATACTCCTTTTAACATTAGTTTTACTGGGATTTGCAGGAAATGAGGCTTTTGCCCAGGACCCTAACTTTACACAGTTTTATGCCAACCCGTTATACCTAAACCCGGCGTTTGCAGGCACAGCCCGCTGCCCCCGGATATGTTTAAACTACCGTAACCAATGGCCTGCCATTGCCGGTACGTTTGTTACCATGAGTGCATCGTACGACCAACATATACGCGCCCTTAGCGGTGGTATAGGCGTTTTGGTTACTCAGGATAGGGCCGGTGCCGGTACCTTAAATACCATGAATGCCAGCTTTATTTATGCCTACCAGCTAAATGTAAGCCGTAGTTTTTCGCTGAAATTTGGATTACAGGCTACTTATGCACAACGCACTTTAGACTGGAGCAAACTCAACTTTGGCGACCAGATAGACCCCCGCTACGGATTTGTTTATGAGTCGGGTGAAACGCCACCAAGTGGACTGAGAAGGTCGTTTGCTGACTTTTCAGCAGGCTTTATGGGCTATGGCGAGCATTTTTATTTTGGTGCAGCCGTAAACCACCTTACACAACCCAACCAATCGTTTTGGGGAGGCACAGGTGGGCAAAGCCCTTTACCAATGAAGATTACGGCCCATGCCGGTGCTTCTATACCTCTTACCCGCAACCGCTTTCAAACCCCTACTATTATTTCGCCTAATATATTGTACCAACGCCAGCAGGCTTTTCAGCAGCTGAACATTGGTATGTATATTACCCGTGGCCCTATTGTAGGCGGCCTTTGGTACCGAAACCGCGACTCATTTATTGTGCTTTTGGGTATTCAGCAAAACGCTTTCCGCGTTGGCTATAGCTACGATGTTACATTGTCTAAACTTACCAATGCTACTGCAGGTTCGCACGAAGTATCACTATCACTAGTAATACCTTGTAAAAAACCAAGCCGTAGGTTTAGAACGGTAGATTGTCCTTCTTTTTAAGTTTTTGCAACATTTAGTTGTATTTGTGCGTAAAGCGTATTATTTTTACGGTTGGTAATTTTGGAATAGTACCATTTTGACCTGAAATGTGTGAAGTATGATAAAACGTTTTACTCTTATATTATTAATGTTGGCGGGCCTTGGCGTTAGCGAAGCCATTGCGCAAGACCCTAACTTTACTCAGTTTTATGCCAACCCGCTGTACCTAAATCCTGCATTTGCAGGCACAGCACGCTGCCCCCGTATTTGCTTAAACTACCGTAACCAATGGCCTGCAATATCAGGTACGTTTGTTACCATGTCAGCATCGTACGATCAGCACGTTCGCCCACTTAGCGGCGGTATTGGGGTGCTTGTTACCAACGACCGTGCAGGCGAGGGTACTTTAAACACCCTTAATGCCAGTTTTATCTACTCTTACCAATTAAACATAAGTCGTGGCTTTGCCCTTAAGTTTGGAGCGCAGGCCACCTATGTTCAAAAAACATTAGACTGGAGTAAACTTACCTTTGGCGATATGATTGACCCACGTTATGGGTTTGTATACAATACACTTGAGCAACAACCAAACCTTAAAAAGAACTTTGTAGACTTTTCTGCCGGTATTTTAGGTTATGGAGAGAAGTTTTACTTTGGTGGCGCTGTGCACCACTTAACACAGCCACAGCAATCGTTCTACGATTCAAACAGCCGTTTACCAATGAAGATTACCGGCCATGCAGGTGCAGTAATACCCTTAACCCGCAGCCGTTTTCAAACACCTTCTACCATATCGCCAAACATATTGTACCAACGCCAACAAGCCTTTCAACAACTTAATATTGGCTTGTACTTTACCCGGGGCCCAATTGTAGGTGGTTTGTGGTACCGCAACCGCGACTCATTTATAGTACTTCTTGGCTTTCAGCAAAATATTTTCCGTTTTGGGTATAGCTATGACGTAACTGTTTCAAAACTTACAAACGCTACAGCAGGCTCTCACGAGTTTTCACTGTCGCTTGTATTCCCCTGTAAAAAACCTGCCCGCAGGTTCAGGACTATAGATTGCCCATCGTTTTAATAAGTTTGTAACCTTAAAATAACATTGTCGTAGAAATTTCTACCTTTGTCACTTAAACACCTATGGAAATGCTGCAAAAACGCATTTTGAATTTATCGCTCCTTATTAGTGGAGCCTTGTTAATCAGCCTTACTTCTTGCCGCAAAGATGTGTCAAGCACTACTGGCTGGAGCTACAACGACCCCCGTAACGGTGGTTTTGAAGTTGTGCCTTATGAAGAACAGGAAACAGGTCCAGGCCTTATCCTCGTTCAGGGTGGCCGTTTTACAATGGGCCGCACCGAGCAGGATATAAACTACGACTGGGACAATGTGCCACGTACAGTTACTGTATCGTCTTTTTACATGGACGAAACAGAGGTACGTAACGTTGACTACCTGGAGTACCTGTACTGGTTAAAGCGTGTATACGATGCGGAATACCCTGAGGTAGCCGTTAAAGCATTGCCTGATACCAACGTATGGCGTGATAAACTGGCTTTTAACGAGCCTATGGTAGAATACTACCTGCGCCACCCGGCCTATCAACAGTACCCTGTTGTAGGTGTTAGCTGGTTACAGGCTAGCGATTACTGTACATGGCGCACCAACCGTGTAAACGAAATGATTTTGATACGCGAAGGCATACTAACGGTTGACCCTAACCAGACATCGGATAACAACTTTGATACCGATGCTTACTTAGCCGGTCAATACGAAGGGGCAGTGCGTAAAGATATTCCTGATTTGGACCCTAACAAAGACACCCGTAAAGTGCGCATGGAAGATGGTATCTTCTTACCAAAATACCGTCTACCAACAGAAGCTGAATGGGAATATGCATCTTTAGGCCTAATTGGTAACACTGAATTTGAGCGTGTAACTGAGCGTCGCATGTACCCTTGGAACGGACACATTGTTCGTAACGCGGACAGTAAATACAAAGGCGACATACTAGCCAACTTTAAGAAAGGCCGTGGTGATAACATGGGTATTGCCGGCCGCTTAAATGACAATGCTGATATTACAGGCCCTGTTACATCATACTGGCCAAACGATTACGGCTTGTATAATATGGCCGGTAACGTTGCCGAGTGGGTAATGGACGTTTACCGCCCGCTATCGCTTGAAGATATGAGCGATTTCCGTCCATTCCGCGGAAACGTATACAAAAAACGTTTAATGAATGATGACGGTACTATTGCTGATAAAGACACCTTAGGCCGCATTACTTTTGTTGACGTTGAAGACAAAGACAACATTAACCGCCGCAACTACCGCAAGGCCGATAACATTAACTACCTTGATGGTGATTACGAATCGTCTGTATTCTATGCTGATGAAGCTATGAAAGACAGCACTGATAAGCTGATGTACCAATATGGCCGTGCATCTATGGTAAACGACCATGTGCGTGTATACAAAGGTGGTTCTTGGAAAGACCGTGCGTATTGGTTAGTTGCCGGTACCCGCCGTTACTACCCAGAAGACATGTCGACTGATTATATTGGTTTCCGTTGTGCCATGACCCGTGTAGGTAGCCCTACAGGTTTAGGTGAACGTGTTAAAACCAAATAACCGGTTAAAACATATTGTATGCAAACCCTGCCCTATGGCAGGGTTTGTTGTTTTTAGGGGCCTTACCTTGGCTCTTCTCCCTTGGATGGGGTTAAAAACTGTTAATTTTAATAGTTGTACATTTGTATTATAATATATAATTAATTATGCCCCGTAAATCCTTCGATAAGAAGCCAGCAAAACAAAGGGTTACTAAACCCAGAGGCCGCCGTGATGGTAGTGATGCCCCTAAAACAGAAAGCAGGTACAAACGTACCGATGATAGCAAACCTTCATTTAAAAGAGAAGGTGCCACAAGCGAACGCAAAGGACGCGCCAGCTTTGGAGGTGGGGACAGAAAGCCATCTGAACGCAAAGTAGGAGATTTTGGTACAGACAGGTTTGAACGCAAGCCACGCAGTTTTGACAGCGGTGATAAGAAACCATACGAACGCAAAACCCGCGAAGGTTTTGGCGATGAGCGTAAGCCATACGACCGCAAACCCCGCAGCTTTGATAGTAGTGAAAAGAAACCATTTGAACGTGCCCCACGCAGCTTTGATCGCGATGAGAAGAAACCATTTGCCCGCAAAAGCGATGGTGGTTTTGGTGGAGATAAAAAGCCTTACGAGCGTAAAACACGCGTTGGTGCCGGTGATGGAACTAAACCATACGAACGCAAAAGCGGCCGTGGCGTATTTGGCGATGAGGGCGATAAAAAGCCACCTTACGCCCGTAAACCCCGCAATTTTGAAGCAGAGAATAAGCCATACGAACGCAAAACCCAAACTACCAACGGCAGAGACAGGAAAACATTTGTGCGCAAAAGCGATGGGCCTGACACGTTTGATAGTAATGGATTTGAGACTAAGAAACGCAGCGTAGATAGCGGTGAACGCAGGCCATACGAGCGCAAAGGTGCTGATGGCGAGCGTAAACCATACGAGCGCAGAACAACATCTAAATTCCCCGGGGCAGACAGGAAAACCTATAAGAAAGCCGGAAGTGCGGAGTTTAATGCCATGAAGGCCTATGAGCGTAAAAGTGCTTTAGAGAAACAAAAACAAGAGCAAAGGGAAGACGACGGCACTGTCCGTTTAAACCGTTATATATCTAATGCCGGTATATGTTCTCGCCGCGAGGCTGACGTAATAATTAAGAGTGGTGCAGTTAAAGTTAACGGCCAGGTAGTTACTGAAATGGGTTTCCGTGTGGGGCCTGATGATACGGTAAACTATGGTGGTGAAACTTTGCGCAAAGAAAAGCCGGTGTACATGCTGCTTAACAAACCTAAGGACTATATAACCACTACCGACGACCCGAAAGAACGCCGTACTGTTATGGCGCTGGTTAACCATACCGGGCCTGAGCGTTTGTACCCTGTGGGCCGTTTAGATAGAAACACAACAGGTTTGCTTTTGCTGACCAATGATGGTGAATTAGCTAAAAAACTTACACACCCATCATCAAAAATTAAAAAGATTTACCAGGTTAGCTTAGATAAAAACCTAAAGGTAACAGACTACCAGGCATTGCTTGAGGGTGTTGAACTGGAAGATGGCTTTATTAAGCCTGATGCTGTTGAATATGTTGTAGGTGCCGAGGATAAGAAAGAGATAGGGGTAGAGCTGCATAGCGGCCGTAACCGTATCGTTCGCCGTATGTTTGAGCACTTAGGCTATGTAGTTGTAAAGCTTGATAGGGTAACTTTTGCGGGATTGACCAAGAAAGATCTTGCCCGTGGCCGTACACGCTACCTTACCGATAAAGAGGTAGGAATGTTAAAGATGCTATAGTAATTGTCAATTGTCAATGCACAATTAAAAGGATAAAAAAAAATCCCCGGTAGGTTGCCTGCCGGGGATTTTTTTATGGGCTAAAGCCAGACTATTTTTCTTTGGTAGCTTTAGTAGCCTTGCGGTTATCCCTATAAGCTTTTAACTCGTCTTTGGTTATAAAACCATCAGCGTTAGCATCAGCAGTAGCAAAGTTTTTTATAATACCTTTCCTGTCGCTGCCATCTACTTCGGCTTTACTAAGTTTACCATCACCGTCTTTATCAATCTCTTTAAAATTGTCTTTATCGCCCCCTTTTTTAGTAGGTGCGCTTGCTGGTGCTGTAGTTGTTGTAGCATTTGTTTTTGAGGGAGTTTGCGCGTATGCACCAACCGATGCTAAAGTACCCAACAGCACTAGCGTTAACATTTTGTTTTTCATTTTGCTTAAGTGTTTAATGTATTGATTTGTAAGACATAAATTGTGCCAAAAGGTTTAATTCAGCAAATAGCTGATGCTATTTCTCCAGAATCCTGATTATCTCCATTAGCCCATTGGTTATTCCGGCGGCGTAATTGTTTTTTCGAAATTCCGGAAACATCATATCATCCAGAATACGCTTACATTCAGCATCAGGCAATGCTATCTCCAGTCCATAGCCAGTGGTTATACGTGCCTTACGAAGCCCGGCACTGACTATTATAACCACCCCATTGTTTTTATTTTTTTGTCCAACTCCCCATTCATTTGCCAAATGATAGGTGTATGTATCCAAATCGTCTGCGTATGGGCCAATATAGCCTACAGTTACTACCACAATTTGGTTTGTAGTCTTCTTTTCATGCTGGCTTATTTGGGTAGTTAAATATTTTATGGTTGCAGAATCTAATACGTTTTCAAAATCGTTAACATAGCCTGTTGGTTTTGTGTTTTCTATAAAAATGTGTTTAGTAAGGCTGTCAACTATGTGCTCTACATATTCTGTACTGTCTTTTGCCCGCATAGCTACATTTTCTGTAATAGGTTGTTGTGCAGTGCAGTATGCAGATAAACTAATTAAAATAATGGAGAAGAATGCTTTTATCATTTTGTAAATATACTTTATGCACTGCACATTTAAATTACCTTAAATGCAAAGCGCCCATGCAATTTGCACAGGCGCTTTTATCAATATGGCAAAGGCTATCTATTTTATCTCGCCTTTATGGGCTTTTTTGTAAGCCTTAAGCTCTTTTTTGGTTGCTAAGCCATCGTTGTTTACATCAATAGCATCAAAGACAGGCAGGTAAGATCGGTTACCTAAAGCTTCAACCTCGGCTTTGCTTATTTTACCGTCTTTGTTGGTATCAAGCTTTTTAAAGTTCATTTTAACTTTTTTAGGCGCTTGGGCATTTGCACTAAAAGCAGCTAAGGTTCCGGCTACCATTAGTATTAAGATGTTCTTTTTCATTGTAGTTATATTTTGTAAAATATGCTTTTCAATTAATGTGCCAAAAAACAAAGCACACACAATAAATTATTGCTTTGCATATTTTGTTTCAATATGTTTAAAATTAACAGCTATTTAGTTAATAACGCTACGTGGGCGTACCGCATATTAGCAGACATCTGCAAATAAACATTAACAGGTAAAACTACCGGGCATTTTAGCATTGATATAGTTAGTAAGTTGATGTTAATAGTTGGTAAGTGCAGAGTTAAAATTAAAAACGAATTATGCTTGTTGAAAAAGCAACAATTATGAAGCGGTTTTGTTAGTTTCTTACTCAAAGAATAGCCCTGAAATTACTACCTTTGCAGTCCTTATAAAACCCATGTTTCCCTATCATAAAAATGAGCAAAGAGCAATTTGTTAGTCGCCACGTTGGCCCCCGCGCAAAAGAAGTAGAATACATGCTATCGGTAATAGGCAAACCAAGCATTGATGCCTTGGTAGATGCTACCGTTCCGCAGGGTATCCGTTTAGCAAAACCGCTAAACCTGCCTGCCCCGTTAACAGAACAAGAGTACATGGGCCACATACAAGGGCTGGCTAAAAAGAATAAGCTTTTTAAATCGTACATAGGGTTGGGTTATTACAACACGTTTACCCCAAGCGTTATTCGTCGTAATATATTTGAAAATCCGGGTTGGTATACCGCCTACACCCCTTACCAGGCAGAGATTGCCCAAGGCCGTTTAGAGGCGTTGTTAAACTACCAAACGGTAGTTTCTGATTTAACAGGCCTTCCGGTTGCCAATGCATCGTTGCTAGATGAAGGAACATCAGCAGCAGAGGCAATGAACATGTTGCACGGTGTGCGCAGCAAAGAGGCTGTAAAACGCAATGCCAACAAGTTTTTTGTTTCGGAACTATGTTTCCCTCAAACAATAGATGTATTAAAAACACGTTCGACACCACTTGGTATTGAGTTGGTAATTGGCAACCACGAAGAGTTTGAAAATGATGGGTCGTTTTTTGGCGCGTTGGTGCAATACCCTGCTGCTAATGGTGAAGCAATAGACTACAGGGCGTTTACCGAGAAAGTAAAAGCAAGCGATTGTTTTGTTGCCGTAGCGTCTGACCTGTTAGCGTTAACCTTATTAACCCCTCCGGGTGAATGGGGCGCTGATGTTGT
>JAIXUZ010000370.1 GCA_027483285.1 Bacteroidota bacterium | reverse complement strand
GGGTTGAACAGCTGCAGTAGCGGTTAAAACATCGGTAAAGCCATCGTACTGCACAGGTGCGCCGTTGGGGTTGGCATTGTAAAAGGCTGCGTTTGTATTTGGGTTAACATTGTTAATGCTCACTGCCTGTCCGTTGGGTAGCAGGGCTATGTTAGTCCAGTTTGGAAAACCAGGGCCTTGTATAAAAAACGCAAAAACATCATTAAAATTTCCCCCAACAAATTCAGGATACTCTTCAGATGCAAATACATACTTAAAATTAACAGAGGTTGATTGGGTAACAAAGTTAAACTGAAGCTGAGCGCCATCGTAAGTAGTGGTGCCAGCTAAAGCATTAAGTTGGGCAATACCGGGGTTTGGCAAATCTGTACCTGCGCCGCCAGTATTGTTAGGACCTACAGCTACAGTACGGTTGCCTGTGCAAAGTATAATACCGCTTGGTAAGTTGAGGTTTGTATTAGGGCCAGCGGTAAATGAGCCTATGGAAACAGCATTGCCGGTATATGTTACGTTTGAAATGGTAACCCCACCACCTAAAAAGAAATTTTGCAACAGTTGGGTGTAGTTATTGCCGCCGGGTGGGGCAGCAACTACCAACTGAGCCTGCGTGTTTAGGCTAAACAGGTATATAAAAAGTGCTGTAACCAAAAACTTAATTTTGGTATTAAGCTGAATATAAAAAGCTTTCAAGTTGTATAAATGTATAATAGGCACTACAAATTAGATGGTTAGGTGCAAGTTACTAAATAATACCACTTGTATAAAGCAAATGTTAACAGTTATTTTCAAACAATAGGCATTTATTTTTTTAACATGCTCTATTTTAGCGCAAAAAATTACATAGTGGGACAGAATAAACTGGAGCGTTTTGCCGAATTAGATACTTTTAGCAACACCATACAACCAAAGCTGGATAACTGGTTTGATACCTTTGAAAATAAGGGTAAGTGGAATGAAATATACTTTAAAAATAATAACCCTATAGTGTTAGAGCTGGGTTGTGGCAAAGGCGAATATACCGTTGGGCTGGCAAGGCAATACCCCGATAAAAATTTTATTGGCATGGACCGCAAGGGTAACCGCATATGGCGTGGTGCTAAAACGGCTTTAGACGAGGATATTAACAATATTATGTTTTTGCGGACTGAAATTGATAAGGTAGACCAGTTTTTTGCCCCCGGCGAGGTAAGCGAGATATGGATAACCTTTCCTGACCCGCAACCACAGCTTAGCCGGGCAAAAAAGCGCCTTACCGCCCCAAAATTTTTGGCCAGGTATAAAAATATGCTGGCTCCCGATGGGATAATCCACTTGAAAACCGATAGCCAGTTGCTGTATGAATATACCCTTGAGGTAATAGAAGAAGGCAACCATACCCTGCTTTTTAAAACCAACGATTTGTATGCTAATCCCGAAAATAAGAGCGACCCTATTTTGGGCATTCAAACCTACTACGAAAGCTTGTTTTTAAAAGAAGGCATGCCTATCACTTACATTAAATTTAGGTTGGCCTAGGGCTTTTCCAATAGGGTGTCGGCCAGGCCGTCGTTAAGCATTTTGGCAACTTTTACTGCATCGCCTTGTTCGTGAAAGTTAATGCCTATAAAATTGGGTACGCGGTGCAGGTCTTTGGCGCAACGCTCAATCCTTTTCAGTAAAAACTTTTCGTTATTGGTTTGGCGGGCGTTTTTTTTGGTAGGCTTGCCTTTGCTAATCCAATTATTCATTAAAAACAAACCGTGTGTTGGTTTTCCACGGCCTATACGCGTGTCCATCTCTGCCAGCGATTTGGTATTCCATGGGGTGTCAAAAATATAATCCCATGCGCTGTGTATATACGGCACATCAGTCCCCGTATTTTCTTCTACAAACAACACCAGGCGATTGTTGTCATTAATCATTTGCCCAATAGTAGGCCATTCTTTATCTGCTGCCTGGCTATGGCAATAAGTGCTTAAACCGGCGCTGTCTATTTCTGCTGCTATGCGGTTTTTGGTAATCCCATTTTGAAAAATGATGCTTACAATCTCTGTTTTGTTACTATCTAAAAATGCTTTAATATCAGTTAATACAATTTGCAATTTTTCTTTACCCATTTTCGGGTTTCCATGGTATAGGTAAATGGTGCCGTCAATATCATACACATCAAGCATAAGGTTACGCACCCCATCGGCAAGCTGTTTCTTTACCGGGTAGGTATGGTTAGGCCATATAAATTGCGTTGGCCCTTTTTTATAGTTATAACTATTGTGGGTTGATACAAATACCATTTGGTTGAACCGCTTGTTGCAATAAGCTGTTGAACCACAACAGTTTTGGGCAATAGCGGTTTGCGTACTTAATAAAGTACTAATTAATAGTAACCATTTCATATGCCAAAGGTAGCTATCCATTTTTAGCTGAATATTAAGAAAAAAAATCCCCGTAGGTAATACCCACGGGGATTATACAATAATTCAGACTAATTTTTAGCAAACACCTGCAATAGCTTCGGCAACGCTGCGGCCTGTTTCGGCGGCACCGTTCATGTAGCCCTGATAGTCTATGCTGGTATGTTCACCACAAAAATACACGTTCTCTTCCTGCTCGCCTTCGGCGCCGCCAAAGGCTTCCCACTGTCCAACGCGGTATGCTGCATAGCTGCCCATGGTAAACGGGTGCGTAGGCCAGTGGAAACGCGATACGTTACCGTTAAATTTGTTTTGTATGCCAGGGAATATAGCATTTAAGCCCGGCATATAGTTGTTCAACTGGCTTTGAGCACTGCCATTACCCATAGCAACCCCTTCATTACCACCGGTAAATATGGTGTAGCC
>JAIXUZ010000242.1 GCA_027483285.1 Bacteroidota bacterium | reverse complement strand
TGTAAAAATATGCATCCTGAAAAGCACGAAATTTTAGAAATTGATAACCTCGACAGGCAGATTTTAGCCATACTGATGGACGATGCATTGGTTCCGTACACCGAAATTGCCAAAAAACTCATCGTTTCGGCGGGTACTATCCATGTGAGGATGAAAAAACTGGAGGATGCAGGCATAGTTAAGCGCTCTGTTTTAATGGTAGACCATACCAAACTGGGCTACGACCTTACTGCTTTTTTGGGCGTTTACCTTTTTAAAGGCTCTATATACAACCAGGTAATTACAGAGCTCGAGCAGATACCCGAGGTGGTAGAGGCTTACTACACTACTGGGCAGTACAGCATATTCCTAAAAATAGTTTGCAAAAACACCAACCACCTGCGCCAGTTACTAAATGAGAAGATACAGGCTATAGAGGGCATAGAACGTACCGAAACATTAATCTCATTGGAAGAAAGCATTAAGCGGAGTATTAAAGTTTAAAGTTGTTAAGTGGAGTGTGGCAAAGTTGCATTTTGTCTTCGCTGTCCCGCTCATTTCCCGCTCCTCTCAAACAATCCCCAACCCACCTTTGGAGTGGCCAGGCTACCCGGTTTTAAAAACAGGAACACGCAAAAGAAGAAGATATAGAACGATACCCCCGCCTGGCTTTCTAACGTATCTTCAGTAAGCATTGATAAAAAGGCCGTTACAAAAAAGGCGGTAAACAATACGCTTTTATAGCCCTTGGTGCTTAGGTAGGGGTAGAGCATAGAGAATATGAATATCAGTATGCCTATAAAGCCCAACGCTATGCCAATAGCCAAAAACTGGTTGTGCGACCGTAAACGCCACTTAGCCTCCAGCGGAGAATTATCTTTAGTGTACTGCAGGCCAACAGCGTCAATAACATCGCCTGTGCCAACACCTATCAGCGGGTGGCTTTTTATTACGTTCCACGAGTTTTGCCAAAATGCCAACCGCATAAACACCGAGTGGCCGCTGGGGTTGCGGTAGGCTTTGTATACCTGGTACTCCCATAACACCTTATGTAGCCGGGCTTTAAGTCCGCGCTGGGCAGTGTAGTTTGCATTGCCAATGCCGCTTTCAATATTGTCAATATCTGCATCTGTTAGTGCCTGTAGTCCTTCGCGGTCTTTTTTCAAGCCTTTTGATGCCATGTAGCGTATTATGGTATAAAATAAGCGCTGACCTTTTGTATCGGTACTATCGAAATTTATTTTGCTTCGGTTGGGCCATTCTTCTTTCAGTTCTTTATACGAAACATATTCCCATAATGGGTTGCCGTTTTCTATCATATACGGCTCGCCCATCATATCATATTTATTACCGTATTTAGATACAGCGCTAGCCCCTGCCACAGGTTTCGGGGTAAAGTATTCGTTGTATGATGCATAGGTAAAATATATCACACATCCCGCGCATGCTATCAATAATAAAGGTAAGGCAATACGCAAGGCCATGGGTTTAACTTTTTTCAGGTTGAAGAGCAAAAGCACGAGCCAAACAATAAAAATAGTGCCTAAGGCTGTTAGGCTTTCCAGCTTATATAAAAAAAATAGCAGCCATATGCAGATAGCCGCCACGGCAATGGTAAACCCAGGGTTTCGGAATTTTATTGCCAGCCAGCCAGCAATAAAAATGGCCATAATAATAAGCAGGCTCAACCTGATGTTGGATATATAGGGCGACAGCTGCCGTGCATCATACATATTGCCATAATGGCTCAATGCGCTAAAATACCCAACTATGGTAGAACTGGCCACGGCCATCATAAACAACAACAGCATGGCGCGGTATTCTTTTTCTGTTAAAGAGCCTAAGCCAACTATAACAAAGGGCAGCAAAAACAAGGGCAGCTTTACGCGGATGTCTTTAAGGCCATAATCAAAGTTGGTGGTGTATGCCAGGCCAATAAGCAGGGCAAGAAATATAGAGGCCAGCGCCAGTGCCTGTTTGTTGCCAAAATATAGCTTTATGCGGGCCAAGGTATTGTTGTAAGCTATGCTACTCAATAGCCAAGCGCCCGATATGTAGAACAGGCCCTGGCTCATCATCAGGTTACTAAAGGGCATGCCCAGTATAAATACGGCCAGCCCTAATAAATAGAAAAAACGATAGGGTATAAGTTGTAACAGTTTTACCATGCGCCTGATGGCTAAAGAAACGAAAAAGGGCGGTAATTAGTACCGCCCTTGCAAAATTAAATATTGCCTGAATTAATTGTTATTCTTCATGTCTTTTTTCTTCTGCTTCGGGGTGGCAATGCCATCATCGTCATCACTGCTTTCATCATCCTTATCACCATCTTCTTTTGGTGGGTTTGGTTGTTTGTATTTGCCTGTTAAAATGCTGGTATACGTTGGCTTGTCGTATAGTATTTTAACACCCTCTGTAATCTCGGTATCGTATTTAAACGATGCTTCAATTTTACCTTTTTGGTAGTAGTAGCGGCTTACAATTTCGCCCTCTAAAAACTCTTTAATCTCGCCTTTAAATTTGTACAAGTCCGATTTTTTATCGTGCATCATCCTGTCTTTCAGGGCCTGGAATTCTTTAGATACACCATCAAAATACTTCTCGCCTTCAGCGGTGGTTTTTAGCTTATCAAGCAACTCCTCGCTTTTGGTGGTATAGTCATATTCTTTACCATCCAGCCATTTTACAAACTCATCATAATCAGCATCGCTAAGCCTGAATGTTTTAGCTAACGGAATGCTAGGGTGGCCAAGCTTGTATTGGGTAGCGTAGTCAAAAATCAACGATTTGATAACCAAACTTTGCAAAATTTGGCTATATTTTTTGATAGGGGTTTTAAAGTCAGGGTTTACACCACCACCATCGTAAACAATACGGCCGTTTTTGGTTTTAAAGGCGGTAATAAGCGAATCGGGCACTTTGCCAACACTACCGTCATCGTTACGGTGGGTATAATCAAGTGCCTGTATACAACGCCCGCTGGGGATGTAGTATTTTGATGTGGTAATTTTTACCTGTGCATTATAGCTTAGCGGGCGCGTGGTTTGCACCAGGCCTTTGCCGTAAGAACGCTGGCCAATAACAACACCACGGTCTAAGTCTTGTATAGTACCCGACACAATTTCTGATGCCGATGCTGAACCGCGGCTAACCAACACTACTAATGGAATATCAGTATCTACAGGCGTGTTAAGTGCTTTATAGGTTTTATCCCACTCTTTAACCTTGCCTTTGGTGCTTACAATATCCTGGCCTTTGTTTACAAACACGTTAGATATGTTGATGGCTTCGCGAAGCAACCCACCCGGATTATCGCGCAAATCAAGAATAACACCTTCAATGCCCGGGTTAGTAGCTTTTAACGATACCAAAGCGTCTTTTACCTCTTTGCCGGCATCTTCAGTAAAGCCTGTAAGTTTTATGTAACCAATTTTATCGTCAATCATACCAAAATAAGGTACGTTGTTAATCTTAATCTCTTCGCGCATTACCGAGAAGGTAAGCGGGTCAGAATTGCCTTCGCGTTTTATCTTGATGCTTACCTTGGTGTTAGGCACGCCTTTCAGCATTTTAACCACATCGGCGGTTTGCTTGCCTTTTACCGATTTTCCATCAACTTCAAGCAACGCATCGCCTGCCAGTAAACCTGCTTTTTGGGCGGGTTTATCTTCATAAGGTTCTGATATGTAGATGTAATCGCCTTTTTGACGCACCAATGCACCAATACCACCGTACTGGCCGGTAGTCATAAAGCGGTGGTCTTCTATATCCGACTCAGGGATGTAGTTGGTATACGGGTCAAGTTTTTCCAACATAGCGTCAATGGCTGTTTTAACCATGTCGCCGGGGTCGGTCTCGTCCACATAATACATATTTACCTCGCGGTACAGCGTGGCAAAAATGTCCAGGTTTTTTGATATTTCGAAGTAGTTGTCATCGCCTTTGTCAAACGCTAACAAGCTCATAGAGCCCGCGCCAATAAATAGGGCAAACACCGCTACTTTTACTTTTTTAGGAATTCTCTTCACAAAATCCATATTCATATTTAATTACAATTCAGTTAGATGGTTAAGGAACCGGGTCGTACCCGCTGCCGCCCCATGGGTTGCAGCGTACAATACGTTTAACGGCCAAAAAAGTTCCTTTAAACGGGCCATATTTTTTTACCGCTTCCACACCGTAGGCCGAGCATGTGGGCGTATAACGGCACACAGGGCTAAACATAGGCGATATGGCCAACTGGTAAAACCTAAATATTCCTAAAATTAGTGTATTAAGCAGGCGTTTCATTACACCTTTCGGTAAATTTTTTCAAAGTTATTATTATTTTGCTTTCAACCTCGGCATAATCAACCATTTTGCGGCCGGTATAAATAAGCATCAAAGCGTATTGCTTGCTCAAAGATTGAGCCATATCGTAAACCGTAAACTTATTCTTTCTGTATGCCTCGCGCATCAGGCGTTTAAGGCGGTTACGGTCTACCGCGTGCTTAAAGTTGCGTTTGCTTACACTTACCGCCATTTGGGCGGGGTAGTCTACAAGCAGCTTTGTTTCAATCCACACCAGCCTAAAGGGGAATACCGTAAGCGTTTTGCCCGATACAAACAGCTCGTCCATCAACTTGCGGCTTTTTAAACGCTCTTCTTTATTTAGGGTAAACTGTTTCAATGTAGCTTTGCACACACCCGTATTTTTAAGCGGGCAATGTACAAAGGTAACTATATGCGCTTTTTAACAGCCAATTATGTTTATCCCGTATCAACAGCCCCTGTTGAAAATGGGGTATTGGTAACAGAAGATAACGGACGGATTGT
>JAIXUZ010000176.1 GCA_027483285.1 Bacteroidota bacterium | reverse complement strand
CCAATTTGTGCCAAACCCGAGGTGATTATCAAAAACACTGGAACAACCCCGCTTACCACCGTTACCATAACCTATGGCGTAGTTGGCGGAACACCCGAGGTGTATAAATGGAACGGCAACCTTGGCTTTTTAGATACTGCACATGTTGAATTACCAACCTTTAACTGGGGTGGGATTGGTGTAGGCAACTACAACTTTTACGCAACAGTATCGGGCCCTAATGATGGGGTTGATGAATATCAGTACAACAACACGGCAAAATCTACCTTTACCCCTACCCCATCACTTACTGACAGTAAGTTTGAAATACGCATGAAAACCAATAATATTGGCTCTCAAAACTCATGGGAACTGCGTAACCTGTCGGGCGATGTAATAGCATCCCGCAATAACTGCGATAACAATACAATTTACAAAGACACTGTAGACCTGGCTGCAGGTTGCTATGAGTTTAAGTTGCTTGATAATGGCGAAGACGGCCTATCGTGGTGGGCTAATAATGATGGTGCCGGCTACATCCGTTTTTATAAAATGGGCGGTAGTATTTTAAAATCGTTCGGTGCCGATTTTGGCTCTGAAATACTCTACAACTTTACCGTTGGCACAGTACTTTCAAGTGATGAGCATACAACAGGTAAGTTACTTATGTTCCCTAACCCATCAGTAGGCCAGGTATACTTAGAAGTACCCAATACCGATGGCGGAGATAAGTTGGTTGTAGTAACAGACCTTATGGGTAAAACGGTGTACGAGAAAAATTACAGCCAGCAAAACGACAATTTATTATATATGGACCTAAGCAGCAAACCTGCAGGCATGTATATGGTAAACATACTTACAGGTAAAACCACTTACACAGCTAAGCTGTTTATAATCAAATAAAAGCAGTTTTTACAATTGACTATATTTGCAGCCGATAAAAGATCTGTGAATGAGAAAGTTTGCTGTAATTTTTAGTTTATTATTTTGTACCCTGTTAGCCGGCAATGCTTGTAAAAAGTATGAAGACGGCCCTTACCTAAGCTTTAAAAGCCGCGAAGAAAGGATAAGCAATACCTGGAAAGTAGATAAGATATTAATAAATGATGAGGAGATAACCTCTTCATCCAACCTAAATTTCCAAAGCCTGAAGTGGACATTTTCTACAAACGGTAATGTTACCCGCACTATTGATATTAATGACCTACCATTTACCGTTGCAGGCCAATGGGCGCTGCAAAGCAATGATGAGGAAATACGTATTGTAATAAATAGCCAGTTATATTCTGAAGATAGCGTTTGGGTTATTTTAAAGTTGATGGAAGATGAGTTTTGGGTGCGTTATATTGTAAATGGCGACACTTACGAGGCACATTTGGCTCCTGTAAAGTAATTGCAACATTTTGTATAACAGTAACTTGGTATTAAAACTAACAATTGGCACAGTTTTAGTAATGACTTGCACGAAATAAATTTCAAAAACTATGAAAAAGACAAGTGTAATTTTATTTGCTGCCGCATTAGCAGGTGTAACAGTATTTGAGGGTTGTAAAAAGTATGAAGAAGGCCCGGGCCTAAGCTTTCGTAGCCGAGAAGAAAGGGTAGCCAATACCTGGGAAGTTGAAAAAGTTTTAGAAGGTGGTGTAGAGGTTGCTAACCCTGATGGCACTGTTACTTTTGATAAAGACGGTGGTTTTAGCGCTACTTACACAAGCTTTGGTGTTAGCATTACACTAAATGGCACCTGGCAACTTGTAAATGATGATGAAGACATTGAGGTTAAAGTAACCAGCAATGGCATCTCAAACACAACAACAGCAAAAATCTTAAAGCTTAAAGAAAAAGAGCTTTGGGTGAAAGATTTAGGCGATACTAACGACCCGGCTGATGATGTGGAAACACATTACAAGCCCGCCAACTAAGTAGTAAATTTAATTAACTAAAGTCCCATTACTTAACAGTAGTGGGACTTTTTTTATTGAATATAGGGGACGGTATTTTACTTAGCGATAAGAAAGAATACCTCTGTTTGCCTAACTAATAGGTAATAAATTAACTTTGAGGGCCCTGTTTACCAAAACAGGGCCCTTAGTTTTATGAAGATATTAATAGTACGCTTTAGCTCTATTGGCGATATTGTGCTAACCACACCGGTAATTCGCTGCATTAAAAAGCAGGTGCCGGGGGCTGAAGTTCATTATCTGACTAAGGCATCGTTTGCGCGGGTACTGCAAGCCAACCCTTATGTAGATAAACTAATACTGATTGAGAAAGAAATTACCGAAGTATTAGCAGAATTAAAGGTCGAGCATTACGATTACATAATAGACCTGCACCATAACCTACGCACCAAAAGGCTTATTGCGGCTCTAAAGGTTAAAAGTTCATCATTCCACAAACTCAATTTCAGGAAACTGCTGCTGGTTAATTTTAAAATTAATGCATTACCAGCAGTGCATATAGTAGACCGATACCTTGATGCTGCAAAGAAATTTTTTGATATACGTAATGATGGGTATGGGTTAGACTATTTTATTCCAGAAGCTGATATTGTACCTATAAATGCGCTGCCAGAAACGCACCAAAAGGGGTATGTAGCGGTTGTTGTTGCCGCTACTTACGCTACCAAACGGATGCCACCAGATAAGCTTATAGACCTGTGCAACCGAATAAACCAGCCCATAGTACTATTAGGCGGTGCTGCCGAATTACAGTTGGCTGAATTGTTGGCAGTGAATATTGGCGAAAAAATATACAACGCCTGTGGCCGAACCAACCTAAACCAGTCGGCTAGTTTGGTGCAGCAATCTATATGCGTTATAACACCCGATACGGGTTTGATGCACATAGCATCAGCCTTAAATAAAAAGGTATTATCTGTATGGGGAAACACCGTTCCTGAATTTGGGATGTATCCTTATATGCCTGATGAGGAATCGGTGATATTTGAGGTGAAAGGACTTAGCTGCAGGCCATGCACCAAACTAGGTTACAATGCCTGCCCAAAAGGCCATTTTAAATGTATGAATAATATTGACCTTGATAAAATTACTAAGGCTATAGATTAGATAACTCTATAGCAAATTCAGCATAATTTTTTTCGACATTAAACTTCGTTTCCCAAGCTCTATGTGCATTTATACGCATAGCGCTATACTCTTGTGGATTTAGTTTGGCCATTTGCTTAATAGCATCAGCAACATTTTTGGGCTGCGGCCTTAGCTCTGTTAAAAACCCATTAGCGCCATGCGCTACAATCTCGGGTATGCCACCAACAATAGGTGCAATAATTGGTATGCCAAACGAAAGGGCTTCCATAAATGAGACGGGCAACCCCTCATAATCGCTGGTGTTAACTAAGCAATGATAGCCTGAGTTTGCTAGTAATTCGTAAACCTCCGCTTTGCTTTTAGCTCCCGTCAACTCAAAACGTATATTAGTTTTATCTTTTAATTTACTTTTTACTTCGTTGACGAATATATCAAACCCCTGCCCTCCGCCAATATGGGTCCAAATGATATGTACATCATCAATTAGGGCTAATGCGCTTGCAATTTTATGTAGTTGCTTAACCTCTACTATATTTGAAAGTGATACAATATGTAAATCTTTGCCCTTAGGTGTATCAATAAAATGAGTTGGCAAAGTGCCTAGATAGGCCGGCTTTATTTTATCCTTGTATTTATCAGATGTTTTTTTCAGTAGATAATCAGTGCCATTTTTAGAAACTGTATAAGCGTGGTTTAGCCTATTAAAAATTGCAGGACGTAAAGGCAGGTAATTATTTATGCTTCTTTCATAATATACATCCCATCCATGCATTCGTGTTACAGCTTTAGCACTAAACTTGTCCATTAATTTTGTTATGCCATAAGTATATTCAGTACACCAGTAAGTGTAAAGTATATCGCCTTTATTAATCTTACCTTCAACTGCAATAATAAACTTATCTATAAACATAGCCGACTTTGCATAGTAATTTACTAGGGTTTTCAACCTTGACAAGGTAATTGCTTGTTTATAGTTAAAAAGGATAGTAGTTAATTCACTATAAAAATCCCGTCTAGTTAACGCTTTTAGAAAAGCCTTTGGTTTGCTAATACCCGAACTTATATTTAAGCTTATAACCTCAGCATTGGCAGGCAAGTAAAATTGAGGGGTTTTATCCTCTATTTTATACTCAGGAATGATAATGTAAATTTTTGTGAATTTATTTTTATTCACAATCATCTCATTTTCTAAATAGGGTTCGCCTATATCAAAAGGGTAATCGTTGCAAATGACAAATAAATTACAACCTATATTATTAGATAAAAAACAGGCCATTCCCTCCATTAATATTATTAAGTGTTAAGACTACTCACTACTTCGATAATTTTTTAGGCCCAATAAAGGAGTGGGAGTAAATCAAATATACTTTTTCTTTTAGCCTGTTTGAAGGCATTATCATTATTGAATTTAACAATGAAAAAAAACCTTTAAAATAGTTATGTTTTAACATATAAGCCTGGCCTAATTTGAAATAGCCATAAGACAAAGCTAACCTTCTATACTTGTTGCTAATTCGTTTTAACTTATTATCAAACTTAAAAACTGCTTTCAGGCACTCTACATGTTGAATGATATTTTGAGTGTTATCATCAGATACTGTTTGCCCACTATGAAGAACATACACCTGGCTATATGCATTAACCGCTTTTAAAGTATGATTTGCTGCAATCCTAACCCACAACTCAGTATCTTCTCCTATCCTAATTTTTAGATTAAATAAATTAGTTAAAAATACTTCACTTTTAACACAAACTGCTGCTGTTCTAACCGGATTAACCACTAAATATTCTTCAATATTTTTATAGCTATCAACCCTATTGTTAACGGTATCATTTACCAGTTGACAATTTTGTTCAAAAACATTAAAGCCAAAAAACATATCCGCGTTGCCTTTATCAATAGCGGTAGCAAATTCCTGTAAATGATGGGTAAGGTAATAATCATCACTATCTATAAAACAAATGTATTGCCCTTGAGCATGCGCAATACCATTGTTTCGCGCGGCGCTGCGTTCGGCATTTTGCTGATATACATAACGTATTCGGTTATCTGTATATGTTTCTATTACCTGTTTAGTATTATCGGTAGATCCATCATCAATTATCAGCAACTCCCAATTGGTATAGGTTTGTGCTAAAACACTTTCTATAGCCTTACCAATCATGTGGGCCCTGTTGT
>JAIXUZ010000101.1 GCA_027483285.1 Bacteroidota bacterium | reverse complement strand
GTGGCTACCTCTTTTAGGCGGGCAATTATTTTTTGGTGGCCAATGTGCACACCATCAAACGTGCCGATGGTTACCACCGCATTGGTTACGTTTATTGGGTTCTCTATGCCGTTATGAATTTTCAACTTCTTTTACTTTAATAATTTCAACGCCTCCGCTTTCAACTCTTCCGCATCTATAGGCACAACGCCGGGCTTTTCGCAAACCAAACCGCCGGCCATATTAGCCAAAGCAGCCATTAGCGTAGGCTCCACATCTTGCGCCACACAGGCCGAAGAAACGGCAATAACCGTATCGCCCGCACCCGACACATCTACTATAGTACGTTTATGCGCCGGAATTATTGTTTTTTTACCCTTATGGCTTACCAATATCCCGCGCTCTGATAACGTTACCAGCGATAAATGGTTCTCCAGTTTCTTCTCCAGCTTCTTAACCGCGTGCAGCAGCTCCTCTTCTTCGCCCAGGTTACTGTCCAGTTTCAGGCCTTCGCGCAGTTCTTTCAGGTTGGGTTTAAACAGGGTAACTTTTTCGTAGGCTAAAAAGTTGCGCTTTTTAGGGTCTACACACACAGGTATTTTGCGGCCCTTGCAGGTTTTCACCACATGGGCTATCACATCCTCATCAATTACCCCTTTGTCGTAATCTTCAAAAATTACTACGTGCGGCGAGTCGTTCAATATCAACCGGCTAAGCAGCGACAGGAACTTTTCTTTATCCGCTTTATCTAACGTTTCGGTATTCTCCTCATCAATACGCAGCATTTGCATATTGTTACCCACTATGCGGGTTTTAACGGTAGTAACACGGTTTACAGAGGTTACCACACCCTTTTCTTCCAGGTTATGCTTTTTCAGCAAACGGGCAAACTGGCGGCCTTCGGTATCGGCCCCAATAACCCCCGCCAAAATTGGCTTAACACCCAATGCCGCTAAGTTAAGCGCTACGTTGGCTGCACCACCCAATCGGCTTTCGGTACTTTTTACGTGGATAATGGGCACCGGAGCCTCGGGCGATATACGGTCTACCTTGCCAAAAACGTAGCTGTCAACCATCAAATCGCCTATTACCAAAGCCTTTAGCTTGGTAAAGTTGGTAAATATCTTGTTAATCTCTGCCGCGGTAGCTTTCATACTAAATTAGTTTAGCAGTTTAACGGCTTTCTCAATGCGGCTAATGGCTTCAAGCAAATTAGCTTCTGATGTGGCGTACGAAAAACGAAGGCAGTTTGGTGTGCCAAACGCACTGCCCGGTACCAGCGATACGTGGGCCTGCTCTATCAAAAAGTCAGTAAAATCGGCAGAGCTATGCATAACCTTGCCATAAAACTGCTTACCAAAGTAGAACGATATATCTGGGAACACATAAAAAGCGCCCTCGGGCTGGTTGCAACGGAAACCTTCTATAGCCGATAGTTTTTCCATTACCAGATTCTTACGCTTCTCAAAGCTTTCGCGCATCGGTATGGTTACTGCCGGGTCGGCTAAAACGGCTGCTAATGCGGCACGCTCTGCAATAGACGATGCTGCCGAGGTAAACTGCCCCTGCATCTTGTCGCAGGCCTTGGCAATCTCCAGCGGGGCGGCCATAAAGCCAATACGCCAGCCCGTCATGGCAAAGCCTTTAGACACACCGTTAATAACAATGGTGCGGTCTTTCACCTCGTCAAACTGGGCAATACTCTCGTGCTTGCCTACAAAATTGATATGCTCGTATATCTCGTCTGACAGGACAATAACATCAGGGTGTTTGCCCAGCATTACGGCTAAGGCATGCAGCTCTTCTTTGCCAAACACAGCGCCCGTAGGGTTGCACGGCGAGCTGTACATCAGCATTTTGGTGCGGGGCGTAATGGCAGCCTCAATTTGCTCGGGGGTAAACTTAAAGTTGCTGTCAACACCCGTTTGCACCACCACCGGCACACCGCCGGCCAGCTTAATAATTTCAATATACGTAACCCAAAACGGCGCGGGTACAATCACCTCGTCGCCCGGGTTTATAAGGCTTAAAATAGCGTTGGCAATACACTGTTTGGCCCCGGTAGAAACAATAATCTGCTCGGGCTTATAATGCAGGCCATTATCGCGCTCAAATTTTTTGGCTACCGCCTCGCGCAAATCCATATAGCCCGCTACAGGTGGGTAGTACGAGAAGTTATTGTCTATAGCCAGCTTGGCAGCATCTTTAATAAAATCAGGAGTGGGAAAGTCGGGCTCACCCAAACTCAGGTTAACCACATCAATGCCCTGCGCTTTCAGCTCGCGGCTGCGGCGCGACATGGCAATGGTTTCACTCTCCGACATATTTAATATTCGCTCTGATAACAAAGTCATACGCACATATTTAGGATGCCAAAGATAGGGTTTTTAGAGAAGAGTGGAGAGAGGAGTGAGGAGAGGTAAATTATTAGCTCATGAGTGGCGATATGTCACTCAAATTGGTTCTCGTATTTAAACCCCCTTCTCCCCCCGGGAGAAGGGTTGGGGATGAGGGAAAAGATCGAATTATTTTACAAACGCTAAAATCTTGTTTAGTACGTTTTCCGTATTGTCTAAAATTTCTGCATTGGAGAAACGTATGACATTAATTCCTTGAGAATTAATTATGATAGTCCTCTCCATATCTTCAGCTTTTTGTGCTGTAGCATTATGGTAAGAACCATCTAATTCAATAGCCAATTTAAGCTCATCGCAATAAAAGTCTAGAATAAACCCACGATGTAGTGGATGTTGTCGTCTGAATTTCAGACCATTTAGCTTTCTGTTTCTAAGTATTTTCCATAAGTAATCTTCCGCTTCGGTAGCATTAGACCGCAGGTACTTGGCTTTATCTAAAAATGATTTAGATAATTTGGCTTTATTAGATAGTGATTTGGTAAACACCCAGCTAAAATATATAATTCTTTATTTCCCTCACCCGCTTCGTTGCACTCAGCACCCTCTCCCAGGGGGAGAGGGTATTTCCCCCTTCTCCCCTCAGGAGAAGGGCAGGGGATGAGGGGGCTAAAAACCCTGTTAATAACCCCTTTGGCATGGTCTTAGTATCAGCATAGTACGTAGGTATATTTGTTATATGAAAATTGACAATCCTAAGTTCATTTCCATACTAAACAGCCTGAAGAAGAAAACCAT
>JAIXUZ010000111.1 GCA_027483285.1 Bacteroidota bacterium | reverse complement strand
TGATGTTAACAGCATTACCCCGCAAAATATTGCGTAGAAAGAGGCAAAAACCTTCCCAAGGTTATTATCTATTGGGTTCATAGGCCCCATGCCGCCCAGTATCATCGATGCGTTAAGCAGCGAATCGACCCAGCTATAGCCACAGGTATATTTGTAACCAACAATGCCTATTAAAAGAGAGAAGACTAAAATACCTAGCATATAAACCCCGCTGCGCAATAAGCGCTTGCGGTAAACAGATAGTGGCGCCAAAGGCTGTTTCTTATGCTTGTACATCTTTTTAAAGTTGGTAGTTAGTTGTTGCTGGTTGGTAGAAATGTGTGTGAAATATAATTTTCAACTACGAACTACCAACCACAAACTAAGAACTAAACCGCTACATTATACTCCCTCAACGCGTCGTTTAACGATGTTTTCAGGTTGGTGCTTTCTTTGCGCTGGCCAATAATCAGGGCACAAGGTACTTGGTATTCCCCTGAAGGGAATTTTTTGGTGTACGAACCTGGTATCACTACCGAACGTTCGGGCACATACATTTTATGTTCTATAGGCTCAGCACCTGTAACATCTATAATTTTAGTTGATTGGGTAAGTACCACATTGGCACCCAAAACGGCTTCCTTACCTACCCTAACACCTTCTACCACAATACAACGTGAACCTATAAAGGCTCCATCTTCTATAATAACCGGGGCGGCTTGCACGGGTTCTAATACCCCTCCAATACCAACACCTCCGCTAAGGTGTACATCTTTGCCAATTTGCGCGCAAGAACCCACAGTAGCCCAGGTATCAACCATAGTGCCACTATCTACATACGCGCCAATATTTACATAGCTGGGCATCATAATAACACCTGGCGCTAAAAAAGCTCCATAACGGGCTACCGCATTAGGCACAACACGCACACCTAAATCTTTATAGCCTGTCTTCAGACGCATTTTATCGTGAAACTCAAAAATACCTACTTCTAAAGTCTCCATTTGGCGGATAGGGAAGTACATAATCACCGCTTTCTTCACCCAATCGTTTACCTGCCAGCCTTCTGCAGTGGGCTCTGCTACTCGCAAGCGGCCCATATCCAGTTCCTCTATTACAAAATTGATGGTATTAATAGTATCCGAATCTTTTAAAAGCTCTCGGTTCTCCCAAGCTTGTTCTATTACCTGTTGTACGTTGCTCATATTGTCTTAATTGCAACAAAAGTAACTAAGAATTCAACCTTCGTAAACAATTTAACGTCTTATTTATTAGCTTTGGAATTCTAACTCACATCTATGAATCTTAAAAAAGTACTGGCAACCTCAGCAATTGCCTTAATTTCAACCGTTTCTATTGCCCAACAGGCACAATTATCAAACACATTCATTAATACCCGTCCGCAAACCAACGTTTATTATGTTGATGGGGTTGAAGTAAAAACCCCCGAAAGCAACCGCATTGCCAATGAATACATTGTGTGGTTAAAAAAAGGGATTGACGCTAACGCTATTGCAACGAAATACGGACTTACTGTAAAACAAAAGCTAACTGTTGAATACGATTTGTACTTACTAGAAAACCCAACTTCTAATTCCACCATATTATCACTTTTAAAAAGAGATGCAGACATAGCATTAGCCCAATACAACCATAAAGTTGAATTGCGTGCTACAGTTCCTAACGATGCATCGTTTACCAACCAATACTCATTACGCAACACAGGCCAAAATGGTGGAACTGCCGGGGCGGATATTGACGCTACCCTGGCCTGGGATATTACTACAGGGGGCTTAACTACTGCTGGTGATACTATTGTGGTGGCTGTTATTGATGGTGGATTTCAACTAAACCACCCCGACCTTGTTCAAAATATATACCGCAACTGGGACGAGATTGCCGGCAATGGCATTGATGATGATGGTAATGGTTATGTTGACGATATTAATGGCTGGGATGCATTTGGCAACGATGGAGGCATACCATCTGACCAACACGGAACCCATGTTGCAGGCATTGTTGGAGCACGCGGTAATAATGGCATTGGCGTTTCGGGAGTAAACTGGGCCGCTAAGGTTATGACTATTGCAGGCTCTTCGGGCAACGAGGCTACCGTTGTAACTGCCTATGGCTATGCAGCTAAAATGCGTAAATTATATAATCAAACCAATGGTACAAAAGGTGCTTATGTGGTTTCTACAAACGCATCATTTGGCGTAGACCTTGGAGACCCTGCTGACTATCCTATATGGTGCGCTTTTTACGATACCCTTGGAGCTATTGGTATTCTTAGTGCTGGCGCTACTGCTAACGCTAACTACAATGTAGACACACAAGGCGATATACCTACTGCATGTGTAAGTAACTTTTTGGTATCAGTAACTAATACAACCAATACTGATGCTAAAAACGGAAGTTGTGGTTATGGTTTAACTACTATAGATTTGGGTTCTCCGGGAACAAACACCTACTCTACTGTTACCAACAGTGGCTACCAAAATCTTACCGGTACCTCTATGGCTACACCACACGTAGCAGGTGTAATTGGTTTAATGTATGCCGCTGCCTGCCCAGAGCTTATTGCAGCCAGCAAAACAACGCCTAATGTTGTTGCTACGTTAATGAAACAGTATTTACTGGATGGTACCGACCCTATCCCCTCTATGGCAGGAATTACCGTTACTGGTGGCAGGCTTAATGCCTACAATGCATTGCTTAATGTACAAACCTACCCATGCGACCCTAATAGCCCGCCAACAGCAGCTTTTGCAGCTACTACCACTTCGGGTTGCTCACCTTTGGTAGTTTCTTATAACAATAATTCATCTTTCAACGCCCAAACCTACCAATGGTTCTTCCCCGGTGGTGTGCCATCACAATCGCAAGATGAAGACCCTGTGGTTACCTATACCGCCCTTGGCCAGTACAATGTTACCCTTATTGCCACTAACCCATTTGGCAGCGATACTATTTTACTTACAAATTATGTTGATGTAAATACGAATGGAACAGTAACGATTTATACTGAAGATTTTGAGGGAGCTAACTTTAATGCTATGGGCTGGTCTACCGTAAACCCTGACAATAACAACACATGGGAACTAGCCACTGTTGCAGGCAATACACCAGGCACCAAAGCTGCCCGCGTAAACATATTTCAAAATCAAGCCAATACAGGCCAGCGCGATGGGCTAATATCTCCATCGTATGATTTTAGCAACAACACCGACTTTATGCTCTACTTTGAGCATGCCCACCGCCGCCGCGTAACATCAGTGCGCGACTCTATGATTATCTACGTTTCAACCGATGGTGGCAGCACCTTCCCTAACCGTGTTTTTGCAAGAGCCGAGAACGGGCAGGGCAGCTTTGCTACCGCCGGAACTTTAACAACCAACTTTGTACCCACTAATAGCGACGATTGGTGTTTAACAGGCACCGTAGGTACGTCTTGTTTATCTGTAGACCTTAGTCAGTTTGATGGCCAGCCCAACGTTAAACTTAAGTTTGAAGTTTATAATAGCGGAGGTAACAATATTTATTTAGATAATATAGAACTGCGCGCTACCTGCGCTGCTCCTGTTGGCATGCCACCCATTGCACAGTTTAGTGCCAATGCCGGTGTTTGTTTAAAAGACACAGTTCAGTTCCTCGATTTAAGCCAAAATGTGCCTACCCAATGGAATTGGCAGTTTGAAGGTGGCTCACCATCAACCTCTACAAACCAAAACCCTCTAGTTATTTATGACAATGCCGGAACGTATGATGTAACCTTGATAACAACTAACTCTTACGGCAATGATACCATTACTTTGGTTAATTACATCACCGTAAACACCGCCCCTACCCTACCTACAATAACAGACAATGGAGGCACACTAACCTCGTCTCCTGCTGCCAGCTACCAATGGAACGACGTTAATGGCCCTATTAACGGTGCTACCCAACAAAGCTACACCCCAACACAAGGTGGTATATATACCGTAACAATTACAGATGCTAACGGATGCCGCGCCACATCGCAGGCCTTCCTGGTTGGTGTTAATGAAATACCGGGCATTACGGGTATAAACATTTACCCTAACCCTGCTACCGATAACCTGTTTATAGCCATTTCCACTACCGAGAAAAAAGTTCTTTCAGTAGATATGTTAAATACCGTCGGTCAACTTGTATGGTCTCATAACGGTGTTGCTGCCAATGGTAATACTATTATAGAAGCGCCTTTAACCAACCTTGCTAAGGGCATTTACTTTTTGCGCATTAACCAAACTGCTAATTATAAGGTGGTGGTTAGATAAATAACAGTAGACATTGAAAATAAAAATCCCCGCTC
>JAIXUZ010000108.1 GCA_027483285.1 Bacteroidota bacterium | reverse complement strand
TAGCAACCGTTCCTGAGTTGCCATCAATATTAATATTACCCCCACTTTGATTAAAGTTAGAACCTGTTGTTATGAGTAAGTTGCCATTGATATTTAATATTCCGCCTGATACATTTAAGTTACCACCACTTAGGTTATTAAAGGGGTTGTTGTTATCGGTTGTGCCTAAGGTTATGGTACCTGTACCACTAATATTTACTGTGCCGCTATTGTTAATCCTATTAACAACGGTTAAGGTATTTGCAGCTGCTTGTATGGTGCCACCTGTATTTATTACTAAGGCACGGGCACTGGCAGCAGCATCAATAGTTACCGTATGGGTATTGTTTACTATTGCACTGTCTACAGCTGTAGGCACACAATTACAATTCCAGGTGCTTGGGCTGTTCCAATTGCCCGTAGCTACTGTTTGTATTGTTGCCGCAGGTAATGCAAAATAAAATGTCCCGGCAAGGTTAGCTACAGTCATAGCGCTTTTATTACCCTCAGGGGCTGCAAGGGTATTAGTACCCACACCAGAAGTGCCTGCAGCTATGCCTGTAGCGCTTGATATGCGTGCATCAGTTACGTTAGCAAAATTATAGCCATCACCACGTAGTTTTAATATGCCGGTGCCGCCGGTGCCATATACTAAGCCCGAGGTAGCAACCACCCAGTTAGAGTTGCTGCGCTTAGCTATGTTTACTCCATTATCGGTATAGGGTGTAATGGCTGTTTGGCCTGCAACATCGTTATAGGTTACGGATACGGTGCCACCGGTTGTAACTGTTGTAGTTTGCCCGTATTGTAATAAGCGAGACTCTCCATTAGCACTAATAAATGGGAATGCCCCTGCAGCTATAGCCCCGCCTGTTGCTGGGGTAATGGCAGCTGTACCCACCCAACGCCTAAAAGTACCACCAGTAAAACCACCTGCGGTATAAGAAAGTGCGCCCGGGCTGGCAGCCGATGTTCCTAAAGTAAAGGTATTGGCACCAATATTTACTTTGCCTGCAGTTAAAGCAAATGTGCCTGTACCCGAAACAGTTGCTGTATTGGTATATAAGCCCGGTATCACACTGGTTAAGCTATTGGCATTAGCAAAGGTTACCCCTGCAGCGCTTGTATTGTTGATTGTTAAATTTCTAAAATTGGCAGTAGATGATGCTATGGTGGGATTATTTACAAAATAGCCATTGCCACTTATGGTTTGTGCATTGGTTGAAGGAGTATATATACCTGATGGATAGTTGGCTAAAATCAAACCGGAACCACTAGGATGGTCAATAAGTATTCCGTTATTCGCTAAGGTACTGGTACCATCGCCATTAACGGTAATATTTCCATTTAAATACATTTGATTATAATTAACATACTGCCCCCCTGCATTAACAGTAAAATCACCTAAAACTGCATGAAATATTGCTTGATTAACTACCCTGTTGGCGTTATAGGGCCCGTTTATAATAAGGTTGCCAAAGGCAAATTTACTTGACCATGCTCCAGTATTATGTTGAAATGCAGTAGTAGCATTGCCTCCCGGAGTAGCCGATACCCCATCGCCAAACCTAAAGGTATGGCCTATTGCGTTTACGTGACCTGCTGATGATTTGAAATAAAAGGCTAAGCCGGTTGTAGCTGCATGGGGGTCTACAATAGTTAAGGTACCGCCACTTAAAGCTATAGTACCGCTACTATGCGTTGTAGTTGAGGTGCCTACAGCAAAAAGGTTAGTACCATCAGCTACTGATGTAGCTAAGGTGCCTGAGTTGCCATCAATATTAATATTACCCCCACTTTGGTTAAAGTTAGCGCCATCGCTAATTAAAAGATTACCATTAATATTTAATGTTCCTCCTGATACATTCAAGCTACCACCACTTAGGTTAGTAAACGGGTTATCATTATCGGTTGTGCCTAAGGTTAGAGTGCCCAAGCTGCTAATATTTATTATTCCTCTGTTATTTATAAAACTTTGAACAGTTAATGTATTTGCTGATGATTGCAGCGTCCCTCCCGAATTTATAGTCAATGTTTTGGCATTGGCCGTTGCATCAATGGTTACGGTATGGGTATTGTTTATTATTACATCGTTGGTTGCTGTTGGCACACAATTACAGTTCCAGGTGCTAGGGCTATTCCAGTTACCTGTTGTTATTGTTTGTATAATTGATGGCGTAGCAAAATAGAATGTACCATTTAAGTTAGCTACTGTCATAGCACTTTTATTTCCCTCAGGGGCAGCTAATGTATTAGTACCTTCGTCCGATGTCCCAGCAGCCGCTCCGCTAACACCCGATATGCGTACATCGGTTACGTTGACAACAGTATACCCATCACCCCGTAGTTTTAGTCTGCCACTGCCACCAGTACCATAAACTAAGCCTGAGGTAGCAACCACCCAGTTAGAGTTGCTACGCGTGCCAATGCTATTTCCATTGTCGGTATAGGGTGTAATGGCTGTTTGGCCTGCCACATCATTATAGGTTACCGATATGGTACCACCTGTTGTAATAGTGCCGGTTTGGCCATATTGCAATAGGCGAGACTCGTTATTTATACTTACAAATGGGAATGCCCCTGGGGCAATACCAAAGCCGCCCCAAGGGAAAATGGCAGCTGTGCTCACCCAGCGCTTAAAAGTACCTCCTGTAAAGCCACCTGCGGTATAAGAGAGATTCCCCGCTTGAGCAGCCGATGTGCCTAAAGTAAAAGTATTGGCACCTATATTTATTTTACCTGAAATAATTTCAAAGTAGGTAGATGCGGTAGCTATATTGGTATACAACCCCGGCACAACACTAATTAAATTATTAGCATTAGCAAAGGTTACCCCTGCAGTGCTGGTATTGTAAATTATTAATTGACTGAAATTGGCGGTAGAGCCTGCAATGAAAGGTTCATTTACAAAATAGCCTGAACCGCTAACGGTTTGAGGGTTGGTAGAAGGGAAGAAAGAACCTGATTGGTAGTTGAGTAAATATAGCGCCCCATTAGTTATAAGCCTTCCATTATTCGCTAAGGTACTCGTACCATCGCCGTTAACGGTAATATTGCCATTTACATAAATAGCAGTATTATAGCTAAAATAAAATTGCCCCCCCGCATTAATGGTTAAGTCTCCTAAAACTCCAACTCCTAGAAGTCCTCCTCCAGTAACTACCCTGTTGGTATTATAGGGCCCGTTTATAATAAGGTTGCCAAAGGCAAGTCTTCCTGTACCTGTTACTGTATTATATTGAAATGCAGTAGTAGCATTGCCTCCCGGAGTAGCTGATACCCCATCGCCAAACCTGAAGGTATGGCCTATTGCGTTTACGTGACCTGATGATGAGTTGAAATAAAAGGCTAAGCCGGTTGTGGCTGCATGGGGGTCTACAATAGTTAAGGTGCCGCCACTAAGTGTTATGGTGCCGCTCGCATGCTGAGTTGTTGATGTTCCAATGCTGAAAATATCAGTACCCGCGGCAACTGATGCAGCTACAGTACCCGAGTTGCCATCAATATTAATATTACCCCCACTTTGGTTAAAGTTAGAACCGGTTGCAATTAATAAATTACCATTGATATTTAATGTTCCTCCTGATACATTCAAGCTACCGCCACTTAGGTTGTTAAACGGGTTGTTGTTGTCGGTTGTGCCTAAGGTTATGGTACCTGTACCACTAATATTTACTGTACCGCTATTGTTAATCCTATTTACAACAGTTAGGGTATTGGCAGCTGCTTGTATGGTGCCTCCGGTATTAATTACTAATGCAACCGCATTAGCTGTAGCATCAATAGTTACGGTATGGGTATTGTTTACAATAACACTATCTAAACCCGAAGGAACACAGTTACAGTTCCAGGTTGCGGGGTTAGTCCAGTTGCCGGTAGCTACTGTTTGTATAGTAGTTGCAGGTAGGGCAAAATAGAAAGTACCGGCTAAGTTAGCTACTGTCATAGCACTTTTATTACCCTCAGGGGCAGCTAATGTATTAGTACCCACACCAGAAGTGCCTGCAGCTATGCCTGTAGCGCTTGATATGCGTGCATCAGTTACATTGGCAACAGTATATCCATCGCCACGTAGTTTTAGTCTGCCAGTGCCACCTGTACCATAAACTAAGCCTGAGGTAGCAACCACCCAATTAGAGTTGCTACGCTTACCAATGCTAATGCCATTATCGGTATAGGGGGTAATGGCTGTTTGGCCTGCCACATCGTTATAGGTTACCGACACGGTACCACCGGTTGTAACAGTATTTGTTTGTCCATATTGCAATAGGCGAGACTCACCATTTGCACTAATAAATGGGAATGCACCCAAAGGCGCAGCGCCGCCCGTGGTAGGGGTAATGGCAGGAAATGTACTTATCCAACGCTTAAAAGTACCACCAGTAAAACCACCTGCGGTATAAGAGAGTGTGCCAGGTGAGGCAGCCGATGTGCCTAAAGTAAAGGTATTGGCACCTATATTTATTTTACCTGAAGTAATTTGAAATAAGCCGGATACGCTAGCTGTATTGGTATACAACCCCGGCACAACACTAATCAAATTATTAGCATTAGCAAAGGTTACCCCCGCAGTGCTGGTATTGTTGATTGTTATAGCAGCAAAATTGGTGGTAGATGATGCTATGGTGGCATTATTTGTAAAATAACCATTACCACTTATGGTTTGTGCATTGGTTGAAGGAACAGTTGTGCCTGATGCATAATTGGCTAAACCCAGTATGTTAGTTATTACAAGCCTTCCATTATTCGCTAAGGTACTGGTACCATCGCCATTAACGGTAATATTGCCATTTACATAAACACCCCCTTGGTTGTATTGCCCTCCCGCATTAATAGTTAAATCGCCTAAAACTCCATGAGCTGCGGCTCCAGTAACTACCCTGTTCACATTATAGGGGCCGTTTATAATTAGGTTTCCAAATGCAAATTTAATCGAAGAATTTGCAGATGTGTTGTGTTGAAATGCTGTAGTAGCATTGCCTCCCGGAGTAGCCGATACACCATCGCCAAACCTGAAAGTATGGCCTATTGCGTCTACGTGACCTGCTGATTTGTTGAAATAAAAGGCTATGCCGGTTGTAGCTGCATGGGGGTCTACAATAGTTAAGGTGCCGCCACTAAGTGTTATGGTGCCGCTCGCATGCGCTGTTACTGATGTGCCTACTGCAAAAAGGTTAGTACCGGCAGCTACTGATGTAGCTAAGGTGCCTGAGTTGCCATCAATATTAATATTACCCCCACTTTGGCTAAAGTTAGAGCCGGTTGCAACTAAAAAATTACCGTTAATATTGAGCGTGCCACCCGTAACGTTTAAGCTACCGCCCAATACCTGCAATGTACTATTATTTGCACTGGCAATAGCTACGGTAAGGGTATTGGCAGCAATGGTTAATGAGCCGCTATTTATTGTAAGCGCCCTAACACTGCCATTGGCAGTAAGTGTTAACGCCGCGTTGTTTTGTATAATGTAATTGTCGGCATTGGTAATAGATGCCGGAGACGCCCCGCTACCATCGGTATTAATACCCCAACTGGCGGTGCTGTTAAAATCTGTTGCCGCAGCTTTAGAGTAATAGGTTGTTTGTGCCTGAAGTGTACCAACAAAAGCAAGTAAAAAAAGCAATAAGCTCTTACGGATATTAATTGTAGCCATTAAATTCTTAATTAAACGATATAAAATTAAAATATCAGGAAAACGTAAAAATGAGGTATATCCCTCATTTTTAATCGATTGGCATTAATTTTACGTTAACTAAAAATAAGAAATAACCTCTGCCAACTATAGCGGATACATGTTTTGCAATGCTTTTAAATAGCAATAAGGGAGAGGCTTTTGAGGCTAAATTGCGTTATCTAAAAAAGCAATTCTTAAACAATTCACATGCAAAAACATTGATTTACTTTTGCCTGGAAAACTAAAATGCAAGCACCCAAAGAAATTATAGATATGGAAAAAAACAAATAATTACTGCCTAATATATACCATGTTAATTGCGGGCATATAAATATTAATCCCTCTTTATACCAAATACTTTTTAGTCCACCTATAGTTTTAAATGCTCTTCATTATGTTTAAAAGCTATTCTTACTAGAATATTCTACAATGTCTAAAACATCTGGCAATTAAATTTAATCAAAACAATTTTGAAAGATTCTAAAATGAAACAGGGCCCCTTTTTGGCGGAGCCTGTTTTCTATTTAAACCTAAGCAGTAGCTTGAAGCATACCCAGGCTTTGTAAACCGGCAATAAAGTTTGATAAATTAAACCCTTTGGGTACAAAGCCAGAGTGAGAAACAAAGCGAGAGCTATGTTTGGAGCTCTGGTTTTTTTATTTTCGCTCTGGCTCTCATTCTCTTTCTTTTACGTTTTCATCAAAATCTAAACCACTATGTTCGATTTCCAAAAGCTAGAAGTATATAAAAAAGCCAAGGGTTTTCATGTTGCATGCAAAAGAATAATCCTTGAAAATAAACTAGATAGGTATGTTATCGACCAACTAGGCCGTGCCTCTTTTAGTATCCCATTAAATATTGCCGAGGGTAGCGGAAAATTTTCCAAGACAGACAGAAAAAACTATTTTACAACTGCAAGAGCATCAGTTTTTGAGTGTGTTGCTGTACTTGACATACTGAATGATGCTGGAAAAATAGCGGAACCGGAACTTGAAAAATTAATGAAAGATGCGGATGAACTGTCGAGAATACTATATGCCATGATTAAGAACCTTAGCTAGTTTTCAGAATTAGAAACAGAGCATTAAACAGAACGAGAAACAGACTGAGAACGATGATTTAAATTTTCTTCGCTCTCACACTCTTTTTCACTCTACTGCTTCACTACCTTCCTTATCACCGCCCCGGTAGCATTAACCAACCTAACAAAGTACACCCCCGGCGCAAAGTTCGATAGGTTTATACTTTGATTAACCAGCTGTGCATTTAGCACCGGCCTGCCCAGTATATCATATACCTCAACATTAGCATTGTCAGCGCCTTTAATATTTAAAAAGCCTGTTGTAGGGTTGGGGTATACATCAATCAACACATTATTCTTAACCTCTGAAACACCTACCGTTTTTGGTCCGTAGGTAATATCCAATACAGGGGCAAAATCGGGCTCCGCACTACCGTTGCTAAACAGTACCGACCCTGAAGTAGCCGTAGGCGCCTCTAAAATAAACTGTACCCTATTGCCCGCCTGTAGGTAGGGGTAAAAAAAATCGGGCAGCTCAAGCCTTACCCAATCGCCGTCATCTTGATTGGTGCCAAATATGCATGGCGTACCCTGTGCCGATGGCTGGGCCAGTAAATCGGCCGTTTCTAATGCAATGCTGCTGCCAAAATACCCGGCCTTTATTCTCACCTGCATAGCGCTGTTTATGGGTGTTTCGCCCGCCAGCTCTTCGCGGCGAATAAAGATTGACGCCTTAGCAATGCCCGTATCGGCCAGGGTGGCTAAATTAAATGTAAGCAGCGATGCATAGTTGCCACTATTCAATTCGCCCATTCGCAACAGGTCAGACACGCTGCCGTTAACGCTTAACGACCCATTTAGGGTTACAGAATCGGCTACGGCATAAAAATCGTGCATCAGCGCTTTGTGGTAATATTTTTGGGTGTGGTAGCCAATAAAATCGCGGTAGCCCTTAGGCGAAAGGTGGAAACAATCTTTGGTAATGCCATAGTCGCGCATCGACTCTTTTGGCGATGGGTAAGTTGGGTCGCCAAAGGGCAAAGGCTGCGTAAACGCGGGGTACGACCCTCCCGGCAAAACCCCCAGCGGGTCGGGCTGCCCAAAGGTATATTGCAAAAGGCCCGGGCACTTAACATAGTCTACATTATCCGTTGTGTCAGCATACACCTCGGCACGGTGAGAGAACACATTTAAAATATCATTTATCTGCTGAAAAGTAGGCTGGCCCATACCATCCCAGGTACCAAAAAACGGGTGGTTTTCGCCTAAAACCGATGTTTCTATCACCTCGCCAAAGTTGGGATATACATAGCCGCTCCAAAATATTTTAATATTAGGGCGGGCGTTTTTAATAAACGTAATTACATCCAGCAGCCGTTGTGATATATCTTCAATCAGCGTATCCGTTTGCTCCTGTGTGTAGTTAATGTTCCAGTCGCCCAAGGCATCGTTGCCACCAATGCTTAGGTGTACAAACTCAATAGATGGGTATTCATCCAGCTTGGCCAAAATCTCGTTTTGCTTGGCGGGGGTTAAAAAATCATCCGTTTCGGCACCGTTTTCGGCCAGCGTAAGGTTGGTATAAAAGGTACAATCGCTATGGCCCCATTTGCTGAATACGGTGTTTATGGTTTGGTCAACACTCATAAAAAACGCCCACGAGTCGCCCACCAACAGCACCTTAGGCTGCGGGTTTTCCGCACACTGACTAAAACCTTGGGTACTAATACTAAAGAATATACTAAACGAGAGTAGCAGTTTTTTCATGAGCGAAGCTATTTAACTTAGCTAAGCTAACGAAAAGTATGCATATTTAAAAGTATACCCCATACCTAAATAATTAAATAGGCATGCTGAAGAAATGAGATTTCCAATATTAGGTTGTATTACTAATAACCATTAAACAAATAAGATTATTAATATGCTTAAAAATTCAGGGGACAATCAAGAAGGGTTAGAACATATCTTAAAAACCAAAAAGCTATTTAGTATTACATTAAGTTACTTAAATAACTTAGTGGTACTCCTTGTTCCATTAACAAATTCAACAGTAACAAAATATACGCCTTTAGCTAAATTGCCTGCCTCAACAACATTGTTTGGGTTTAGCTGAATAGGAATAGTTTGCCCTAAAGCATTTATTAATTGTATGGTTTTAATTTTTAGCGTGCTATTGATAGTAAAAGTACCATCGTACGTTGGGTTAGGAAATAGTGAGAACGATACAGGATTGTTTTCGCTAACGCTATTTAAAATTGTAGTAAAGGATTTAGGGCCTACGGCGCTTGTTTGCGACCCCCCACAAATGCTGTAAATATAAAATTCATAGCTTGTTTGTTGCGCCAGGCCGTTAATTATATAGTAATTAGTGTCTAATGTAGCCGTAATGCCCACTCCTAAAGGAAAACCAAACGGGCCCCATTCCAATAGCCAACTATCGGCATTATTAGCATCCCAAGTAAGTGTAGCTGACGATCCTGTAACATTAGGTACCGTTAAATTGGAGGCAAGTTGACATGTAACAGGCTGAAAACGGAATGGGCCTACCCAGCGGCTGGCAGTTCCGGAACAGGTATCCTGTACATAAAAGTCGTAATAATTACCATCTGTTAAGCCTGCTATTACAACCGGTTTTTGAGTAGTAAACCCGGTATAATTTCCAGTTGACGGTTCAAAACCCTGATTACCCCAAATGGTATTCCAATGAGTAGCGCCACCTGTTTGCCAATCAATAGTTGATGTATTTGTTGTAGCCGTTGTTTGTGTTAAAAGGGTTGGTTCGTTGCAAATGGTATTGTTGTTTTTAGCCCAAATAAATTCTCTATTGCCGCCAATATTACCAACTGCTAAACGGTTGAATGAGTAGTTAGGGACATTAATTGCCCTTGTCCATAAAAAGGCATTATTTCCGGTACGGGTAGCAACCTCTAAAATAGTTTCGTTTGTATTTGCATCGGGGTAGTTACTGTAGTTAAATGTTGCTGTGTATTGCGGTGCTAAACCACCTGCTACAAAAACACCAAAGTAACGGTTAGCATTAGTTAACAAATCGGCCCCTGAACTATTTACCGGCGCTGAATTTATTTTGTATACATGGCAACCATCAGGGTTTCCACTATTTATATTTACGTCTACACTACCTTGATTGGCATCTGAAATGGAAACAGTAGTATTTGCCCAGTCAGATGGATAACTGAATGCGCTTTCATCGCCTATAGCTGCGCCAGATAGAATGCGAGAACCTGTTACACCATTTTCTAACGTTCCATCGTTATTATTGGGCGATAGGTCATTAATTGTATTTCCGCTTGCTTCGTTTAAATTCCAAGCCCCGCGCAGGTTATTTTCTGAACCTGTAACTTTTTTGCACATGTAGGTTCTTATTTCGGTAGCAGAACGTACACCATTCCAAATGCGCACTTCATCAATTTGGCCATTAAATTTAGGTTCATAATTGCCTGTACCGTCTTGCCCCAACCGCCATGGGTTTGCACCCATTAAAGTACCTGTTGCAGTAGAAATATCGGCCGAATTAAACAATACCCCGTTAACATACGCTTTCATTTCCCCTTGCCTGTCAAATGTCGCTGCAAAGTGGAACCATCCTTTATTAACAACTACCGGGGCAGCATCCATATCAACCCTTGTACCCGATTCCCCTTTAAAATTGATATTAATTGCACCGTCGCTTTTAACATTAACTACTAACCCGGTATTAGTGCCGTTATCCCAATCTTTATTTGAAAAAATAGATGGGTCATTCCAATTGGGCGACGGGGTAGATGGGAATATATTAAGCCACATTTCAACTGTAAAATTGCCTGTGCTTAAATCAATATTCCCTAAGTTAATATTATTGTTGCCATTGCTGTTAATTTGAAAGTCAATTGCCTTTTCCGAACCTTGGCCAAAGCTTAGCAATGTTATTAATATACAGCAGATTAGTACAAAATTTTTCATTGTGCAATAGTTATAAATTATTCTTTAATAAAAGGCAAATTACTGTTTTTATAGCGGATAAAATACATTCCAGGCTGTAAGCTTTGTACTGCAATAGAACCCTCTTTAGCCTGCGTTGCCAAAACCACCCTGCCGCTAACATCAATAATACTTACAGCAGAATTTTCGGGTAGGGTAACCCACAACCTATCGTTAACAGGGTTGGGGTAAATTTTAAACGTGGGCACGCCATTTTCTGTTACTGCGCTTGTACCCGTTACGGTTACCTGCCACTGCACAGTATCCTTGCAGGCACTTTGGTCAGTTGCAACAACCCTGGCAGTATATATACCAGCTTGTTGATAGTAGTGGCTAACCTGTATGCCATTGCCTATGGAACCATCACCAAAATTCCAATTGTAAAAATAGCTGCCGGTACCTCCTGTAGCAGATGTTACATTACCCGTAAATACCTCACTAGCATTTGCGTTAATGTTTTGCGAATTAACAGTTGCATTTACTGCAACAGCGGTTGGCTGGGTAATTTGTTCTGAATATTGAACTAAACAGCCATTTGCATCAGTAAGTATAAATTGGTAGCTACCAGGCCCTAGGTTAGTTTGGTAACCCGATTGGTTTTCAGCAAGCGTATCAACCTCTGTACCACCAAACCAGCTAATTATATACGGCTGTAAACCGCCAGTAGGTTGTATAAACATAAAGCCATTGTTTGCCCCATAGCAGGTAACATCAGATTTATATGCTCCTGAGCTTATGTTGGTGCATATATCTGGCACAAAAACACTCCCTTGGCCAGTGCAGCCATCAGCATCTGTAACAATTACAGAATAGGTTCCGGTTGCAAGGCCTGAAATTGTATCGTTAGTTGAGTTGTTTTGCCACAAAAAACTATACGGGGGAACACCGGTAACGGGAATTACCACAGCTATTCCGTCTGAACCACCTACTGTTGAAACAGGTGCGGTTTCAAAATCAAGGCGGATACCATAATCATAGCAAAAATGCTGTGCTGTATCTACAGCATAACAAATAGGCATATAACCGCTGCCACATTCGGCAGGTAAAATACCGCCGTAACCGTTTACTGTGTTTATAGTAGCAATAAAATTAGGAATGGTTTGGGTGCCAGGGTCAAATACATTTACCAGTGCTATTGCATCGTCAAGGCCAGTAACATCGGCACCAGAATAAAGCCCGGCTGCATTTAAGTTATCGCAAAAATTAGGAAGCTGGGCGCTTACAATCTGGCAGCAGGTAACAATGCCCGTTGTACCGGATAGTAAATTATCTATCAGGCTACTCAACTGTAGCAAATCATACCGTACAGGTACAAGGCAAACCCTATCGCCCGTTTGTACCCCTGTAAGGGTAGAAAAATCAACATTACCATCAGCAGAAGTCCCCACAATAGCCGGAGAGCCACCATATTGGTTACTTTGGTTGACTATTATATATTCCAGATTTGGTAGCACAGTGCCGGGGTTAACTATTACCGGGGCCTGACTGGTATTGCCTGGGCAAACCAACGGTATTTGTTGTTGTTGGGCAACTGTTGGGGCGGTTGCATTGCAATTTACTTGTGCATTAACACTAATAGTAAGAACCACAATAGCTAGAATAAATAGGAACGCTTTTTTCATAAAGCAAAAATATGCTTATCTGCAGACCGATATATTAGCATATCGTTAATACAATATTGTTTCCATGCTAATCAATCCTCTCTTACGGGCTTAAAATGGTTCACTAATTTTATGCCCCTAAAAAACAAGGGCTTTTGTTTTACTACATTTGGCAACGAATTATGATGAGCACTGTTTCTGAATTACGTACCGTAAACGTTACCCGCTACATACAGCCGTTGCGCGAGGGGGGATCGTTGCCGGCGTTGGCCGAGGCTGATGATGGGTTTAAGTATGTGCTTAAATTTCGCGGTAACGGCCATGGCCCCAAGGCACTTATTGCCGAACTGCTGGGCGGCGAAATTGCCCGTGCGCTTGGCCTTAAAATCCCCGAGCTGGTGTTTGCTAACCTGGACGAAGCTTTTGGGCAAACAGAGGGCGACGAAGAGATTCAGGATTTGCTGAAAGGTAGCAAGGGCCTGAACCTGGCGCTGCATTTTTTGTCGGGTGCCATTACCTTCGACCCTGTAGTTACCACTGTCGACGCTAAGATGGCATCGACAATAGTATGGTTAGATGCCTTTATTACCAATATAGACCGCACGTTTAAAAACACCAATATGCTGATGTGGCATAAGGAGTTGTGGCTGATAGACCACGGCGCGTCGCTATACTTTCACCACACGTGGATAACCTGGGAAAAGCACGCACAAAGCCCCTTTACGCTGATAAAAGACCATGTGCTGCTGCCACAGGCAAGCATGCTGGCCGAAGTGGATGCGGAGTTTAAAACCCTGCTGACAAACGAAAAGCTGCGTGCCATTGTAGACTTAATTCCCCAAGACTGGCTGCACTGGGACGATGTAGACGAAAACCCCGAAGAGATAAAAGAGGTGTACTACCGGTTTTTAACCACCC
>JAIXUZ010000158.1 GCA_027483285.1 Bacteroidota bacterium | reverse complement strand
TTTACAACTCAGCAAACAAACTGATTGATAAAGAGGAGTTTGAGTATACCTATTGGTAGTTAGGCCAACCGTACATTCCCCAACCTTACCTCAGTAGCACCTTGTCCGTATTTAGACAGGGAGGCATCGAAAAACTCAAGTCCTGAATACTCTTGCAGCATCTGGCGGATTTCGGTTTTTAGTCGCCCATTGCCTACCCCGTGGATGAAGACCACCTTGCGGCAGCGGCGTATAACGGCATCTTCCAGCTTTTTGCGGGCGTGGGTAAGCTGTATCTGCAGCATATCGCCATTGGTTAGGCCGGTCATGTTATCAATCAGCTCCTCAATATGCAGGTCAACCTCCATTTCGTACACCTGGGGTTGTGGCTTTTTAGCCTTGGCAGGCTCTTTGCCAAAGTTGGCAGCAAGGTCCTGCAAGCTGTAATCGTTGTTAGATTTTGGGGCATTAGCTGCGCGTGGGTATAAGGCAATGGCAACACCGGGGGCGTTAAAATGGGCCAGCAGGTTATAGTTATCCTTATCAACCAGTTTAACGGTCTTCACCTTAAAAGCCAGGCTTTCTGGGTCTTTAATCTCGGTAACTTTGCCCGAATAAAACAGGCATTGAAAGACGCCGCCCGAGTATTTATCTAACCCGCCCATCGGCAGGGTATCGATAATAACACTGCGGCCGGTAAGCAAACGGTCGGTACCAATAATATTATGCCCGCTAACGTTTTTTCCAAACAGGTTAAACACAATATCAAACTTGGTATTATTGTATATAGCTACCGAAAAGCGGCTGTCGCTAAGCTCTTTAAGGCTGCTGGGCAAAAAGCACAGGTAGATGCCATCGGCTAAATGCACCGCCTGCTCGCCTGCATTTGCAGGGGCCACCACGGGAGCAACGGTAATGGTTTTAACCGCCGCGTAGTTTTCGGGCACCAGCTCTTTTACCGGGTAAGGCATCTCGAAACCATCTTCGGTTTCTACCATAGCCATGTTGTTGGGCATAAAACGGGTAACTTTGCCGCTACCACGTTCATTTAAAAAACTTACCTTGTCGCCAATTCTCAATTCCATGGTGCAAAGGTAGTGTAAAGAGCAATGAAGACTACAGGAATAAATACAGCCGTTTTAATAGGGTCGGGCAATTTAGCTACCCATTTAGGTACGGCATTGCTAAATGCAGGCATTACCATTTTTCAGGTATACAGCCCAACGGCTACCAACGCTAAAGCCCTTGCTAAAAAGCTGCATGCCAAAGCCATAAGTAACCTGGCAGATATTGATACTACGGCCGATATAATCATCATAGCCATAAAAGACGATGCCCTGGCTGAGATTGGCAAAACCCTGCGCGTAGGCAAAACACTAGTGGTCCATACATCGGGTGCCACACCTGCCAATGTGCTTGAAAAATGCAGCGCCAACTATGGGGTGTTTTACCCTTTTCAAACGTTTAACAAAAGCGTTAAGGTTGATTTTACCAACGTGCCCGTTTGCATTGAGGCCAACTCAAAAAAGGCTGAAAAGCAACTGGAAGGGCTTGCTAAACTGGTAACCAATACTTGCTATAAACTGGATAGTAACCAACGCCAGTGGCTGCATATTATGGGAGTGTTTTCATCAAACTTTAGCAACCTTATGTACCATATAACCAGCCAGATTGCCAGCGAACAAAATATACCATTCAGCATTGTATACCCGCTGATAGAACAAACGGCAGCCAAGATTAAAACCAATGCCCCTGCTACAGTACAGACGGGGCCCGCCATTAGGGGCGACAAAAAAGTGATGCAGGCACACTTGAAAAAACTGGAGCATAATAAGGAGTTTCAGAAAATATATTCTATACTTACTACTGCTATTCAACATATTAACAATTAAACCCAAAAGCCTGTTAAAAGGAATTTTATTAAGGGCTTTGGCATATTTATAAAATTATAATTTTGCTATATGGAAAAGCAAATTAATATTTTACTGGTAGAGGACGATGAAATTGACGTGATGAACGTTAAGCGTGCCTTTAAAAAGAACAACATTTCGAACCCGCTGCACGTTTGCGGCAATGGAGTTGAAGCCTTAGATTACCTTCGCTCTATTAACAGTTTTATAGAGCTACCCCGCATTATTTTATTAGACATAAACATGCCGCGCATGGGTGGTATTGAGTTTTTGCGCGAATTACGCAACGATGATAAGCTAAAGCATATTAGCGTTTTTGTAATGACTACATCTAACGAAGAACAGGATAAAGTAAACGCCTACAAGTTAAATGTGGCCGGTTATATATTAAAACCCCTTTCTATTGAGAGTTTTATAAGCTCTGTAGCTATGTTAAATAACTACTGGATGCTTTGCGAATACCCCGACTAAAATACGTGCAGGCGTTTTTTGCCTGCTTTTAATATAGTAAAGAGATTTCTTACATATTGCCACAAATGACTTGGGAGAAAAGTGTGGTTGCGAGTGCTTAGTGTACAAAGGTTTTAGCAGTAACCCTGGTTACACAAAGCATCAAAAAAGCAACCAAAACTTACGTTTGTCTATAAGGGCTAAGTTTAGGCTTACCAGACAATACAGAGCAACTACTTTTACGGTGTTGACATTTGGTAACAACTGTTAACTAATGGCCCAGGCGAAATGAAACTGTTTTGAATATAAACCGTTTTACTAGTTAAGCCAACCAACCCAATTATATTTTAGGCTTATGATGTATAACTCGATACAAATTTTACTGGTGGAAGACGACGAGGTTGATGTACTCGCTTTTGTGAGGGCATTGAAAAAGACCGAGTTGAACCACTTGTTAACTTTCTGCCAAACGGCGCAGGATGCTTTGGAACTTGCTGAAAAGCAAGCATTCGATGTTATCTTTCTTGATTACCAGCTACCTGGCCAGGATGGTTTGAAGCTGCTAAAAGAATTCCGCAGCCGCGGCTTTGATGCGCCTATTGCCATTATTACCGGCCAAGGCGATGAAAAAATTGCCGTTGAGGCCATGAAAAATGGCGCGTTTGACTATTTTGCAAAGTCTGAAATAAATCCACAAACATTGACAGCTGTAGTTCGAAGTGCCCTTAAATTTAAGGTACTAGAAACTGAACGTATACGCACCCAAAAAGCATTAATAGAAAGCGAAAAAGATAACCGCGAGATAGTACAATATTGCCAGGCCATTATTATGACCCACGATATGAGTGGGTTTATGCTATCGGCCAACCCCGCCACCAGCGAATCGCTGGGCGATAAAAACAGCAGCCTGAGCGGCAAAAACCTGCGTGAGTATATTCCACCAGGCGAGAAGCAGGCCTTTGACGATTACCTGTTGCGTATTTCTAATACCAACGTGGTAAGCGGCGTGTTAAAGTTGCGTACCAAAAAGGGTAAGGAAATTTACTGGCTGTACAAAAATATTAAGAAAGAAGACAACGAAACCGGCAAGCACGTTATATGCTACGCACAGGATATTACCGAGCGTATACATATGGAAAACGAGCTGAAGGCCGCTAAGGAAAAAGCGTTAGACTCTGTTAAGTTTAAGGAGCAGTTTTTGGCCAGCATGAGCCACGAAATACGCACCCCGCTTAACACCATTCTTGGTTTTACTGATTTGTTGATTGAAACTAAGCTCGACCCGCAACAAAAAGAATATGTAGAGCTGGTAAACACATCGGGCCAAAACCTGTTGGTTATTATTAATGATATTCTTGACCTATCGAAAATAGAGGCCGGTAAAATGACCTTTGAGAGCATCGACTTTAACCTGCCGCAAATGCTGCAAAAGCTGCGCGATATGTTTATGCCAAAGGCTACCAGCAAGCAACTTAAACTGGGCTTTTACCCAAGCGAAAGCCTGCCTGAGTTTGTAAAAGGAGACCCTACCCGATTGTTCCAGATATTCAACAACCTTTTATCAAACTCGTTGAAGTTTACTGAGAAAGGCGAGGTAAGCATAAGTGCCGAAGTATTGGTGCGCGATGATGAAACCGCCAAAATTGAGTTTTTGGTTAGCGATACTGGCATTGGTATACCAGAGGATAAGCTTGATAGCATTTTTGAAAGCTTTACCCAGGCGGCAGAAGATACTACGCGCAAGTTTGGCGGTACCGGTTTAGGTTTAACAATTGTTAAAAAACTGATAGAGCTGCAAGGCGGCGAAATATCTGTAATAAGCCGTGTAGGCGCAGGTTCTACCTTCCGTGTTACACTACCAATGAAGTTTGGCGAACGCTCTGAACTGCCTAAACAAAAAGCAGAAAAGACAGACTACAAACTGGGCAAGGTAAAAGTGCTTATTGCCGAGGATAACAAGATTAACCAGCTATTAGCTAAAAAGGTATTAGATAACTGGAACTTTGAAAGCGAAATTGCCGAAAACGGTAAAGAGGCTATTGAAAAACTAAGCTCTAAATACTTTGATATAGTTTTGATGGATATTCAAATGCCTGAGATGGACGGCTACGAAACCACAGACTATATCCGAAATAAAATGAAGCCCCCATTCCGCGAGATACCCATTTTGGCTATGACAGCACATGCGGCGGCATCAGAGGCTAAGGCTTGTATTGATGCAGGTATGAACGACTACATTTCAAAACCGTTCGACTCGCAGGAACTCTACAACAAAATTGCCAAACAGATTCAAAAAAAAAGGAACTAGTAAGGTAGATATTGGTTAGAAAAATAAGCGCACGGCCTCTAGTAATTGGTCGTGCGTTTGTGTGTTAGAGCATATCATCTCTTTACCAAACAAGTACTCATTTCCACCGCTAAAATCAGTTACCCGGCCACCTGCTTCCTGCACAATGATAATACCGGCAGCAACATCCCAGGGGCTAAGGCCATACTCGTAAAAAGCCTCAAAGCGTCCACAGGCAACATAAGCCATATCGGTAGCGGCAGAGCCTAAACGGCGCACCCCACGGCAGTTTTGCATCAGGTGCTTAAACAGGGCCAGGTATTGGTCAAGCTTACCATAATCGTAGTACGGAAAGCCTGTAACCAGCAAGCTATCATCCAGCTTTTCACGGCTTGATACCTTAATAGGTTTACCGTTTAAAAAGGCTCCCCCGCCCTGCCATGCATAAAAGCACTCAGCACGGTTCACCTCATATATAACACCTACAATTGGCACATCACCTTTGGCTAAGGCAATGCTTACCGCATAGCACGGCAGGCCATGTATAAAGTTGGTAGTGCCATCCAGCGGGTCTATAATCCAGTTATATTCGGCGCGGGTTTGGGCTACGGTTTCTTCCTCAGTAATAAAGCCGGCTTCGGGCAGTATTTTACTAAGGGCAGCAACCAGCTTCTCCTCGGCAGTTTTGTCAACATAGCTAACCAGGTTATGTATCCCTTTCGATTCTACATCCGTCTCTTTAAACTTAGCCTGTTCGCCTAGTATAAACCTTCCCGTTTCAGTAGCCGTAGCTATTACCTGTTCGCAAATGCGTATTAGTTCCATAGTCAAATTATTTAGCTCTCCCCCTGCCAAGGGGGAGTACCAAGGTATGCATTACCTTGGGGAGGGGGTTTAATACTAAGCCTTAACCTTCCTCTTATTATTAAAATACAAAAACGTAGCAGTTATCAATCCCACCAAAAACAGTATGCTTGATATAAGCTGGGCTTGTGTAACAACCATACCTAAAAAGTGCATCTTGGTATTCACCCTTATCGACTCAATGAGGAAACGCTCGGCACCATTAAAAATAAGGTAAATGGCAAATAGCATACCCGGTATTTTAATACGCTTACGTATACCCCACAATATGCCAAATATACTTAGCGCCATAAGCACCTCGTAAAATGCAGTAGGAAATACCGGCATAGGCAAATGCGTGCAAAACTTGCGGTTGCAGTTGTTTAGCGGGGTGCCACGCTCCAG
>JAIXUZ010000193.1 GCA_027483285.1 Bacteroidota bacterium | reverse complement strand
GTAAATGAACTAACAGCTAACCACCCACAGTACACCATTAGCGGCAGCGGTAATATTAATGTGGCGGTAGATGCACAATCGCTGCGCACCAATATATCAGGCTCGGGCGATATTACATTAAGTGGTTCATCGCCTACCAGCAAGCACACCATTTCAGGCTCGGGCAATACCAGGGCATTGAACTTAGACAGTGATAATGTTACAGTAAACATATCAGGCTCTGGCGATTGCTTTGCAAATGCCGACAGCACCCTGAATGTAACCATTAGCGGCAGCGGCAAGGTGCGTTACACGGGGAATCCGCAGGTAACAACTAATATTACCGGCAGCGGGAATGTGTCGCCCTATTAAACGAAAAACTAAAAGTTAAAAACTAAAAATTGTAAGTAACTCCCCTCTCCTTTGGAGAGGGGCAGGGGGTGAGGCTGATTTTTTTACTTCCCCCTGTAACTTTTACTACCGCTTGTGCATCTTATGTAAAACAAGCAATATCATCATCTCCATATATAGTCAGTTTTCTTGGTAAGGAAACAAAAATCAACAAACGTCCCCGGCTGGTTCCCGGGGATTTTTGGTTTTTATAACTATTTGCCAAACCGTTCAAACACTTCCTTATCCAGCCATTCGCGGTGGTTAGGGTGGGCAATTTTTACCAGCTCTAAAGCGCGCTGCCTTAGGTTTTTACCAAATAAATAGGCTACCCCGTACTCTGTTACTACATAGTGTACATGCCCACGGGTAGTAACAACGCCTGCGCCCTGTTTTAAAAAGGGCACAATTTTCGACTGCCCGTTTTTGGCAATGGAATTCATAGCAATAATGGGCTTACCACCTTCTGATATGGCTGCCCCGCGCATAAAATCGACTTTGCCGCCAATGCCCCAGTATTGGTACATCCCAATAGAATCGGCACATACCTGCCCCGTTAAATCTATCTCTAAGGCCGAGTTGATGGCTACCACTTTGGGGTTTTGTAAAATAACGGCCGGGTTATTTACATAGGCAATATCCAGCAGGCGCACCAGCGGGTTATCATCAACAAAATCATACAACTTGCGGGTGCCCGTTACAAACCCCGACACTATTACGCCCTGGTGTTTTTTCTTGTATTTATTAGTTACCACGCCCTTTTCTACCAGCGGCAACAACCCGTCAGAAAACATCTCGGTATGCACGCCTAAATCTTTATGGTTGCCCAGGTTGGCCAAAACGGCATCGGGTATGGCACCAATGCCCATTTGCAGGGTAGAGCGGTCTTCTATCAACCCCGCGCAAAATGCCCCTATCTGTATGTTGCAATCGTTTTGTTTAGCGCCGTAGCTAACTTCGGGCAAAGCCTCTTCAACCTCCACCATCGCGTTAATATCACTAACGTGGATAACCCCATCGCCGTGGGTGCGGGGCATTTGCTTGTTTACCTGGGCAATAACATACTTAGCATTTTTTACCGCGGCACGGGCAATATCTACCGATGTGCCCAACGAGCAATAACCATGTGCATCAGGCGGCGAAACGTGGATTAAAGCCACATCTAAGGGCAGTATACCTTCTGAAAACAAGCGCGGAATCTCGCTTAAAAATACCGGCACATAATCGCCATAAGGGCCGTCAACTATGCCCCGCACATTATCTGACACAAATAAAGAGTTAATGAAAAAGTGCCCCGCCAGGCTATTGTCAAAAAGCCCATCGCCCAGTAAAGTAATACTAACCAGTTCTACGTTTTGTAGTTCGTTTTTGCGGGCAAATAATGCCTTAAGCAGATGGGCCGGGGTGGCGGCGCTGCCATGCACAAACACTCGGCTATTGCTATTGATATTTTTAACAGCTTGGTTGGCTGATGTGTAATTGTACATAATTGGTAATTGATTGCCAAATGTAGTCTATTACCTACGAGCTAAAAATGCGCAATGTCAGCAAAATTAAACCCCAACCAAATGGTTGGGGTTTTGAATATGTTGAGACTGCTTCTCCCGATAAATCGGCAACGTAACGACGTTAGCGTACTATCGTCTGCTTTCTATCGGGCCCAAGGGACACGATAGTAATAGGCAGGCGCATTTTGTCTTCTATAAAAGCAATATAGTCGCGTAGTTCTTGCGGGAAGTCGGATTCGTTGGTAATCTGCGTTAGATCAACTTTCCAGCCTTTCATTTCGGTATATACCGGCTCAGGAATTTCAGTGCAAATATCATACGGCATATGGTCTATCACCTCGCCACGGAATTTGTAACCTGTGCATATTTTGATGGTATCAAAACCGCTCAATACATCGGCCTTCATCATAATAAGCTGGGTAGTACCATTTACCATGTTGGCATATTTAAGGGCCGGCAAATCTAACCAGCCGCAACGGCGCGGACGGCCAGTGGTAGAGCCGTATTCACGACCTACATCGCGCATTTGTTGGCCGTCGGCATCGTCCAGTTCGGTAGGGAACGGGCCGCTGCCTACGCGGGTACAATAGGCTTTAAAAACGCCATATACCTCGCCAATTTTGCTTGGCGCTACGCCTAAACCTGTGCAGGCACCGGC
>JAIXUZ010000063.1 GCA_027483285.1 Bacteroidota bacterium | reverse complement strand
TGATAACAGGGCTGCTGCTAAGGGCCGAAGCGTTGATAGGAAACTCATACACACCACCACTGTATAGGTAGTACAGCTTGTCGCGCGTGCCGTTAATAGTCAGTCGTGATGGGTTATTATCAGGTGTGTTAAAGCTGAATGTAGTTTGGAAAGATGGCGATGCCGGGTTAAACTTAACCAGCTCAGGCGATGTAGCCGTGCTACCCGTCCACGATGGAACACCCCCACAAAGCACCCATAGGTTGCCGTTTTGGTCGGCCTCTATACCGCTTGGCCAGTCGCCAACGGTAATGGTGCTTTCCAGTTGGTCGGTTTGGGTATTAATAACCGATACGGTAGAGTCGTTAGAGTTGGCTACAAACAGCTTGTTGCCCAGGTATACCATCTTCTCTGGCAATACTCCAACGGTAATGGTGCTGGTAACGGTGTTGGTAGTTAAGTCTACTACCGACACACGGCCCTGGCCGCTAAAGCTTACCCACTCGCTAATGTAGCCCTTGGTTTCGCTAACGCCCACAAAAAAACGGGGCAGTGCCAGGTTGTCAATAGTGCCTTTGGCTTCAAAGGTTTTAGCATCGGCCACAACTACTTTGTTGGCGTTGTTTACCACAACATAAGCCTTGCCATAGCTTACGCTTATAGACTGTACAATATTACCCAGCGGAACACCGTTTACGGCATTGTATATATCGGTGTCTTTGGTTTGGTTGTCGCGGCTCCAAAAGGCTACGCTACCATTACCCGATTGAAAAGGGCCTTCGTTGGTAATAAAGACCCCATTGGCGTAGTTCTTCGCACCGGGGGTATTGTCTACTTCGTCATCCTTACACGACTGGAAACTTAAACTAAGTGCCAAAGCACCAATGGTTAAAAAGCGTACTAATACGGTATTCTTCATACTCTTATTTTAGTTTTAATGGTTTTTGAAAGTTAATGGTAACCCCGCCCCTATAGTTGCGAAGCGGCATAGGGCGGTAGGGCAAATTAAAGTAGCTGTTGTTGGTAATGTTATAGGCCTGCACCCAAATATCCAGGCTTATATTTTTTAGGCTGATAGACTTTGAAAGCCTCGTATTCAGCAGCCAGTAGGGGTCTACCGATTGGATATTATCGCTGGTGGTATACCGTAAGCCGGTGTACTGCACATTGGCAAACAAGGCAAAGCCTTTGTAGCCCACCGTTACCCCGCCCGATGCTACATTGCGTGGGGTATAAATCAAATCCTTACCTACAATACCCGGCAGGTTGATGTAAGTCTGTTGATTAGTAGCTACCGACAGCGCATAGGCCCCATCTACTTTTAGGTTGAACGACTGGTTAATATAGGCTGCACTGCCTGTAACCTCTGCCCCGCGACTAAGCACCTGTTTTAGGTTTTGTGGCTGCCAGTACCCAAAGCCTGTAGGTTGCCACTGCAGCCAGTTGTTTATTTGCATAGCAAAGCCCGTAGCTTCACCTTTAAATGTCCAGCCTTGCTTTTTGCCCGTGTATACAAGGCCCGCTTCGTAGTTCCAGCCGCCTTCGGCTTTCAGGTCGGTGTTACCACCCGGCACCCAATAGCGCTCGTTAAGCGTTGGTACCCTAAAGCTGCGCGATACGCTAAGCTTAGCCATCAGGTTATGTTTCACCAACATATACGTAGCCCCAAACGATGGCGCTGCCGCCGTTTTAAAGCCCTGTACAAAAATGTGCCTGTAGCCTGCCATCAGCGCATAGCGCTTTATAGGTTCGTAGCGGAATATAGCCAGTGCAGATGCCCTCCACTCTGTTTTGTAGCCGTTATAGTCTACAATATCAGCCGTAAAAAACTGGCCCTCGCCTCCTACTTTCAGGTACATGTAGTTGCGGAACCAGAAGGTATGCTCGGCCTGCAACGTACTGGTCGACATTTTAGAATTCGATACCAGGTAGTTGTCGTTATAGCCAATGTAATCGTGCACATAAGCCGCCCGTAGGTTTATGTATTTGGTATTCCAAAGCCCAAGTAGCCTGATGCTCTCGTCTACCTGATTTGCCTTGGTATCGTTACTGGTTAGCGTTGGAGGAATTTCTCTTTCGGTATAGTTATACCATGCTTTTATACCTATAGTTGATGCGCCGGTAATAAAGTCAAAGTCCTGCATAAAGGCACGTTGTTGTATGGCGCTGTTTACCTGCCTTTCCTCAGGCTTGCCCAGCTTAAAGGTGTTTACAAAGTTGAAGTTATTATTGGCCGTAAGCCATTGCGCCGTAGTACGACTATTAAACTTTTTATTACCCACCGTATTAAATACCGACCCAAAATAGCGGCCATAGCTACCCGCCTCAAACGTTGCCGATGTCTGTAAGGTATCATTATTAATAAACCCGAAACCCGAAACATAACTCATAGAATTGCCAAGCATAACCGCACCGCCAATAGCCGACGAACCAAAATTGGTACTCGATGAGCCGTGTTGAATGGTTATGCCCCTAAAACCGTTGGCGGGTATGGTAGAAAAATCGGCCAACCCAAGCACTGGGTAGTTTATGGTGATGTTGTTCCACACCAAAGCGGTATGTTCTGCACCCGTACCCCTAAAGGCTATGGTAGAAAGCATGCCCGGACCGTAATTTTTCAGGTAGATACCGGTATTCTCTTGTATTAGTTCGGTTAGCGTATTGCCTTTGTTGCGTATGGCCAACTCACTCAGGTTAGTAAACCTGGCAGATGGTGCCGCTGTGCTATACGTGCGTACCTCAACCGCACAAAGGTCTTGCGCAGCCTTAAGCATAGGCACAGTATCCTTGGGTGCCTGGGCAAGCACAATGCATGTACATAAGGTACATAGCAACAGTAGTATGTTGTGTTTAACCGTCATGGTATCAAATAGCCTTTCTTCCCGAAAGCTAATATTGATTTATGCTAGTGGCAGGTCTTCTGACTCGTCCCATTCTTTGCGCCTTCCCGTGATGGATAAACCAACAGTGGCATTGTGCAAAAAACTTGTAAAGGACTTACAGCACCGGGTAGTGTCGGCGATTTTCACACCGTTCCCTTTTAATTCCAATCAACGCGATTAGAAACCTTAGCGGGGCAAATATATAACCTTATGTTGAATGTTTTAAACCCATCCCGTAAACTATTCTATAACTCTAATGATAACCAACACTATACAATTAAGCTACAAACAAAAAGGGCAAGATTGCTCTTGCCCTTTTCATACACACACAACAAACTGAAAAGCCCCTCTCACAGGCCTCGCAGACTCTTTTAGTTCAGTAACTGAACCATACTCTTTACTTTCTTTTTAGCCGTATACACATAGTAAGGCACCGCTTGCTTTGCCAATTGCACATTCAACGCTAGTAATGTTAGGCGTAGCTTTCCAATGCTCCCCTTTCCGGTAAACAACATCTTTACCTTTACCAGCTTAATGCGCACTAATAACGCGGCCAGCTTGTATTTTAGTATCAGCAGCTTCATCGTTTTAATTATTGCCCACCAGTAAAATACATACCAGCAGCAGCACCCATAATATAGGCCCCCACAGGCGCTCTTTCTTTATTATTCCTACTAACGCTTTCATTACTCTACAGTTGTATTGGTTACATGATGATAATGGAATAGTAATTCCACAAACTTCTAAAGGCTAGCTAATTCGCTTTTAATAGCCTGTATCGTCATGGGCTTAAATTCAAAACCCGAAACATTGCTATTATTAGTATTACCATTTATTACGGCAAAGTAAATCCCGTCTGTCCGGTTTTGTATGGCAATATATTTCACGTTAGCCCCTATTGGTATATCTTTTACAATATATCCGCCGTTGTCATAATAAGCATTCATCACGCTCATAATATCTTTAAAAATCACCCTCACTTCAGTACTAGCTTCGGCCTTTAAGTTTATATGCACATTGGTTTTTGCAATTTGGCTATCGCTAAACCGGTCGCAGTTTATCCAGCCAAGTTTATCCGATTTTAAAAAGCAATACCGCGCATCAATATTTTTTACTGAATCTTCTTTTGCCTTGTTGTAAACCTGGCTCTTATATTTACGTTGGCGCTTTACTGTTTTATCTAGCGAATAGACAGTGTAATCAGGCTTATCGCTATTTTCACGGATAAAAACCCTTAACCTGTTTGTAGAGTTAAATTGTAGTTTGGAACCACCACCAACTCCGCAAATAATCCCTCTGTATTCATTACTAAACCTTCCATATAAAACGGGCATTTGCTTTATCGCAGTAGTCATTTTAGCCCTTACGCTTTTAATTGCATCTTTTCTTTCAAACTCAATGCTACCTGCAGGTTTATTAAGAAGCAAAACGTCAGAGTTTACTTTAGTAATTTTACCTTTTCGGTCAATTATAAAAGCGAATTCAATTACAGTGCCGTTAAGCGCTTTTAATTCTGATGCTGTAATAGTGAATTTATCATTAAAATATTCTAGTATATTTTTATACTGTGTAGCATCATCAAACCTGAGGCAGCCGTACCGCCCATCAAAAGTCTGTATTAAAAAATTATTTTTTGTTAATGTAGAATTTAGGTGAACATCAATAGTATCTGTTGTTTCAACTGTATCATAAAAATTATAATTTGTAAAAGGTTTTATGGTTGTATTACCGGTAGGCAGCCAGTTGACAGTACCATCGGCGCTTTTCTCGCCGTAAAATGTTTGCATGTTAGGTTTAGGTTTGGCTGTGGGAAAAGCCACTTCAATAGTTTTACCGTCTTTTAATTTCACTTCTTTGCCGTTGGCGGTAGCACTAATAAATACTGTCCCTCCACTCTCTAGCAAAAGGCCGTTGCTGGTGGTACTAAGGCCCGAAAAAAAGAAATCAGCAGTACTGATGTATTCCTTAAGCTCAATCTTAACATTGGCAGTTGGGTCGGCAAGATCAAAACTCCCCTTTTCAATATGCAGCATTATCCCCTTGTTGCCAATAACCACAGTATCTTTAGCAGTATTAACAGCAAAAATTTTGGTATTGCTTTTGGCTAATGGCACCAAGGCATTCAGGCTTTGCACAGGGATGGTATTAACACTTGGGCTGACAGCATCTTCACTATACTGATACGCAAAATCATGGGGCTGCGATTCAGTAGCAGGTTTTGCTAAAGTAGAAGCATTTTCAGTACTTGGTGTGCTGTTGCACGACAGGAGCAGCATAGCCGCGAAAAAGAAAATCAGCATAACAACCGGTGGGTTGAGGTAGGTAAAAGGTTTGTGCCGCAATGGTAAACAAACCGCTTTCGCATTCATGTTGGTTTCAGGTAAAAGTTAGCGTAGTGGTGTATCGTATGCGAAAGTTGTTTTGGTTATGTATTTACGCTACATAAATACAATTGGTTACAGCTTGATTAAAATATTTCAATGTTGATTTTCTTGTTGAAACATTATCTAATTATCTCATTCGCATATTATCTAATTCTTTCTTATATTTGCATTGTTCTTTGACACAACTTATCAAGAAAGACTGAGGGACCGGCCCTATGATGTCTTGGCAACCCCTAATGGCGCTTCATCGCACCATTCCGAAGGTGCCAATTCCTTCTCGCTTTAAGCGGGATGAGATAAGTATAGCGATGTAATTTTTCACTTCTCTGTACCCCATATATGCCGGTTTTAAATGTCTTGCAAATGCAAACGCGTTTGTGTGCTTGATATTGATATTAAAGGCCTAAAAAAAAGGAGGTTAATTTGGAAACTACTGTAACTACAACAACATTGGCAGAACGCCGTAAGCAGCTCTGCGCTGCATTGGAGCAACGCGTATTGGTATTAGATGGTGCCATGGGCACCATGATACAACGCTATAAACTTACGGAAGACGACTTCCGCAACCACCCTGCGCTTAAAGACCGTAAAAAGCCGCTTAAAGGCAATAACGATTTGTTATCGCTTAGCCGCCCCGATATTATTAAGGCTATTCACCGCCAATACTACGAGGCAGGTTCTGATATTGTAGAAACTAACACGTTTAGCGGCACACAGGTTGCGCAAGAGGATTACGACTGTCAGGATTTGGTATATGAAATCAACTACCAATCGGCTAAAATAGCCCGTGAGGTAGCCGATGAAATGACGGCACTGAACCCAGACAAACCGCGCTTTGTAGCCGGCGCCCTTGGCCCGACAAATAAAACAGCATCACTGTC